>DASUDH010000225.1:0-5486 GCA_036275675.1 Solirubrobacteraceae bacterium
ATTTGAAGAAACGGCTCGACCAGAAGAAGAACCCGTTCTTCGAGCACGCCGAGGCGCAGTACTTCCTGGCATATCGCGACGGTCGCCCGGTGGGTCGCATCAGCGCCCACATCGATCGCAACTTCAACGAGTTTCAGGGCAACGACTGGGGCCTGTTCGGCTGGTTCGAGTGCGAGGACGATCCGCAGGCCGCCCGTGCGCTGCTTGGCGCCGCCGAGCAGTGGCTGCGCGAGCGCGGACGCGACCGCATGGTGGGGCCGATGGACTTCACCACCAACGACGAGTGCGGGCTGCTCATCGAGGGCCACGAGCGTCCGCCGATCATCCTGTGTCCCTGGCACCACCCTTACTACCAGCGCATCTTCGAGCAGGACCTCGGCATGGAGAAGGCGATGGACCTCTACATGTGGAGTCTGTATGTGGACACGCGCGAGAACGTCCACCCCGCCATCTGGGAGATGGCCGACAAGCTCGAGTCCGAGCACGGGATCGTGTGTCGCGGCTTTCGCAAGAAAGACCTGCAGGCCGAGGTGAACCGCTTCCTGGAGGTCTATAACGCCGCCTGGGAGCGCAACTGGGGCTTCGTGCCGCTCACCGAGGGGGAGGTCCGGCACATGGCCAATGATCTGAAGCCGATCCTGGACGAGAACTGGGCGATGGTGGCCGAAAAGAGGGACACCGGCGAGGTCGTCGGGGCGGCACTGACGCTGCCCGACTTCAACCAGGTGCTGGCCAAGCTCAATGGTCGGCTGCTGCCGTTCGGATGGATAACCGCATTGCGCGAGCGCAAGAACATCGACACGGTGCGCGTGTTCGCGCTCGGGGTCAAGCCCGAGTACCAGCACACCGGAGTGGCGGCGCGCTTCTACCAGATGCACTTCGACGCGGCCGAACGCACCCCCCAGAAGGGCGGAGAGATGGGCTGGATTCTAGAGGTCAACAAGCCGATGAACCGCGCCATGGAGGGCATGGGCGGCAAGATCGTACGCCGCTACCGGGTCTACGAGCGCGCGCTGTAGGCCAGCGCTGCCAGCTGCACCCGGGGCAGCGGCCGTGGCGCGCAGCCGCCAGGCAGGGGCGAGCGCGACGAGCAGTCCGCGCCCCGCTCTACACTCCGCGATGTGAGCGAGCCTCTCAATGACGAGGTTCTCGACGGTCTACCCGTACTCCCCGGCGAGCCGTCCGGCGTGAGCGTGTTCCCCGCGTCGCCTTCGCACTCGCTCGCCGTGCCGCTCGCCGGGCCTGTCCAGGTCGCCGCGGCGGCCGCCGGCGGGTTCGTCGCGGGCGCCGCCCTGCTCGGTCTCGTGCACCGTCGCCACAGCAAGCGAGCCGCGCTCGCAAGCCCGCGCCTCCCACGGCGTCTTTTGAGCCCCGGCAAGCGCTCGAAGTCGGCCGGAGAGATCGTCGAGGTGGTCGCCACGCGCTCGCTGCTCGTCGACGTCCACTTGCTTGGCGCGTCCGGCAGGGACCGCTGAGGGCCTGGTCGCTGCACGCCTCGAGAACGCAAGTCCGCACGCGTGATCCCGCCCGCCACCGGAGGGTCGAACGCGTGCTCGGGTCCTGCGAGCTGCGCGTCGAGGTGACCCCGGCGTCCCCTTACCGCCTGCCGCTCGTGGGCGGTCCCGACGGCGTGCTGCGCCATCGCGGGGGCGTGCTCGAACGGTTGCTGCACCATGGCTCGGAGCCGGTGCTCGTGCGTGTCGCCCAGACTGCCCCCGATACCGTGCTGTTCGGAGGCCGCTCGCGCAGCGGCGAGGCGGCGCGCTACGCGATCGGGCGGATGCGCTTCGCGCTCGGCGTCGACGACGACCTCGAGGCTTTCCATCGCGAGCTTGCCGACGACCCGCTGATCGGACGCTCGGTCCGTCACCGGCCGTGGCTGCGGGTAAGACGGCGACCCGAGCCGTTCGAGGCGTTGGCATGGGCGATCTGCGAGCAGCTGATCGAGTACGAGCGGGCCGCGGCGATCCAGCGGCGCATCGTCGCTCTGCTCGGACCGCGCTGGGTGGGCGGGGACGGAAGTGGGGGCGGCCTGCGCGACGTCCCCTCGCCTCGCACGCTCGCGGGCGTAGCGCCCGCGCGCCTGGAGTCGTTCGGCCTCGCTGGGTCGCGCGCCCGTCTGCTCGTCCGCACTGCTCGCGAGGTGGCGATCGGGCGCGTCGACCTGCACGACGCCGACCATGAGCGCACCTGGCGCAGTCTGAGCGCGATCTCTGGGATCGGGCCGTGGACGGTCGAGATGCTCGCTCTGCACGGCCAGGGTCGCCACGACCAGCTGCCGGCGGGAGACCTTGGCCTGCTCAAGTACGTCGGGCGCCGGCTGAGCGGCGGCGACCCGCGGGCGCGCGCCGGCGAGGAGGAGGTTCGAGCGTTCTTCGCCCCCTACGGGCGCTGGGCCGGTCTGGCGGCCGTGCACATGCTTACCTCGTGAGCGCTGCTGGGATGGGACGAGCTTGCTCGCGACAATCACTGCGAGCTTGGGTGCCTGCCGGCAGGGGCGCCGCGGGCCGACCTCGATCGTCATGCGAGCGCTCGAGCTCGGGCTCCCCGCTTACTGGCAGGACGCGCCGACGACGGCACAAGAGACCTGCTTCCCACTCCCGATATATACCTGGTCATTGAAATTATTCGGCAGAAGGACACATTTCTGCGTGATCTTGCATACTGTGTAGTAGATGCCAGCGGACGTTTGCAACTGAAGGGCCGATCCAGCGATGTCAGCCAAGAACGCCGTACTGGGACTGGTGATCGAGCGACCGGGCTACGGGTACGACCTCGCACGCCGCCTCCAGGACCGGTTTGGCTCCTCGGGCTTTGCCCCGACCGGCGTCTATTCGGCGCTCGACCAGCTCAGATCCGAAGCGCTCGTCCGCAGCGCTGGATCCCGAGCGGGCGCCACGAACGAGCGCGCCGCACCGCGCACGATCTACGAAGCCACGCCCAAGGGGATCGACCACTTCGAGGAGTGGATGCTGGGTTGCTCGTCGCTGGCGCCCGTCCGCGACGAGCTGTACATGAAGATCGCGCTGTCCAAACCTCACAACCTTTCGCGGCTGATCGAGTTGGCCCAGGCACAGGAGGAGGACTGCCTCGCCCGCCTGGCAGGCCTCAGGCGGCCGGCCACTCGTTCGCGGGGCGGACCGCGGGCATGGTCGGAGGTGGCGGTGCTGCTGGTACGCGATGCCGAGATCAAGCAGCTGCAGGCCAGGGTCGAGTGGCTGCAGAAGGCGAGGGCCATAATGGACAAGCTGAACGGCGCTCATGCGCAGGGCGCCGCGCGAGGAGACCGGGTCGCTTGAGCGCGCAGGCGCGGCTCTCACTGGAGCGGGTCAGCAAGAGCTATTGGCGTGGCCCGCACGAGACAGCTGTCCTGAAGGAGATCTCGCTGTCGGTGTACGCCGGAGAGTGCGTAGCCGTATGGGGACAGAGGGGCTCGGGCAAGACGACCCTGCTGAAGGTGGCGGCGGGCTTGGAGGCGCCCGAAAGCGGCGTCGTCAGCTTCAAGGGCCGGGATCTTCGCCGCATGTCGAGGGCCGAGCTCGTGCGTCTACTGCGCGGTGAGATCGGCTGGGCCAGACGGACAGGACCGGAGAGCGACGAGCTCGAGATGCTCGACTATGTGGCTCTCCCGCTGCTCAAACAGCAGACGCTGCGACGCGCCCGACGCCGTTCGGCGGCGGCGCTTGCGCGCGTCGGTGTGACCGACTGCTCGAAGGGGCGCTGGGAGGACCTCACCGATGGCGAGCGCACACTCGTGTCGATCGCCCATGCGATGGTCAGACAGCCGAGCTTGCTCGTCGTCGACGATCCGACCGCGAACCTCGATGTGCTCCAGCGCGAGGAGGTCATGGGCCTGCTGCGCAGCACGGCAGAGCACGACTGGCTTGGGGTGCTGATCACGGTGCCCGACATGCCATCGATGGTGCACGCCCACCGGATCGGATCGCTCAGTGACGGCCGACTGCTCGTGCCTTCGGGCGCCTCGCCCGAGCGCGACAATGTCGTCGAGTTCCCCGGCCGCGGGCGGGCGGCGCCCGGGTGAGGTCGTGAGCCGCGAACCGTCCGCCGAGGGGGAGCCGCGACCGGAGGGCCGCACTCCCGAGGCCCGTGTGCAAGGGTCGAGCCGCCACGCAGTGGTCCGTCCGCTCGATGACAGAGCAGCGCGTCCCGCTGACGACGAAGCGGCGCGTCTGACCGGCCAGCACAGGGGTACGGGCGAGCCGCTCGTCTCGATCACGCTGTCGCGCAACCAGGTGGATCACGTCATGCGGGTCGCTCTGGGAGAGGGCGCCGCGCCGAGCATGTCGGCGTTGGTCGCCGGATCGGGCTTCCACGGCGCTCACGTCAAACAGTCGCTCGGCGCCAGGTACCGCTCCCTTCAGGACAACCGACGGCTGTCGCGCTCGCTGCTCGCGGGTCTGCTCGTGCTTTCCTGCTTCCCGCCCGAAGGCGTCGATTTGGGGATCAAGGACATCTCCGAGCAGCTCGACCTGAACACGAGCACAGTCCACCGTTACGTGGTGACATTGGTGGCCGCTGGGCTGCTCGAGCGCGATCCCGAGACGCGTCGCTACAGGCTGCTGCCGGAGTAAGGACCTATCTCGATAGGTCTGCACGTCTGGCTGAGGCCGATTGCCTTCACGATGCTGCGTCCTCGGGGCTCGACTTGGCACCACCAAGCCTTCCCCCCTGCGTCCTTGCCTCGCTCGACACTCAACCACCCCAGCCGCACATTCCTACCGAGATAGGTCCTGAGTCACCCGGCTTCGATCGAATTCGGATCGGCTCACCCCGCCGGGCGTTTGGCGATCAGGCGGGAGGGGTCGCGCGCGGAACACAGGTCCCGCGCGCGACCGTCTCCATGGCGTCCAGGTAGGGAGTGCTGGACGTCGGCCTGTCCCGGTGGATGATGCGCCGTCTCCACCGCCCTCGGGTCAGGGAGCGGCGCTGAGACCGCGACGGCGCGTTCGGGGCAGCTTGGGCGCTTCGGAGGTTCATGCCGGTTTATGCTCCCGTGCTTCCTGGGCCGCGCGTAGCTGGCGTACCTGCTCGGACAGCCGCCGGTTGTCTGTTCTCAGGCGGGCCGCCTGGCGGCGGGCGGCGGCCATTTCCTGAGCGAGCGCCGGTAGGACGCGGCGCAAGCGGCGCAGGCGGTCGAGCAGCTGGTCGCGCTCCCACGCAGCGGAGCCGAGCTCGTGTGCCGCGACACGCGGCGCGGGCGCTTCGGAGCCGGCGAGCGGCGCTTGTCGTTGGGTTGCCGGGATGGTGTTTGACACGACTGGCATTCCTCTCCGGGGCTTTTGTCTGCCACGCATGCTCTCGATCGCGCCGGGCGCGTCCATCCGCACGCACCACTCTCTCCGCTCGGGGGTTTCCCACACGCGCTCCGCTCGAGGGTCTGCATACTGCAAGCATTCCCCTGCGGTCATGTCGAGTCCATTGAGTGGTGATTCCCCTTTCCGCGGCGTTTTACGCGGCTGCGCGAG
>DASUDH010000226.1:0-10788 GCA_036275675.1 Solirubrobacteraceae bacterium
CTTCTCCCTCGTCGAACCGCCGGCGCCATAGGTGACCGACACGAACGAGGGCTCCAGCGCGCGCAGCTCCGCGAGCGCCGAGTAGAGGTTGCGCTCGCCGGCCTCGGTTTTCGGCGGGAAGAACTCGAACGAGAACACCGGCTCCTCCCCGGCAAGGAGCTCATCGATTCGCATCGATAAAGCCTAACACGGTCGTGTCAAGGTTTATGATCGGCGCCGCTCGCGCCTGGACGTTCGACGGAGGCGGGCGTGTCCGCCGCGGCGGAGCGACCCGCATCGGCCGCGAAGCGTCCCGCCTCCGTGGCGCTCCATCGCTCTGGCTCCCCGCGAATCCGCTCGGCGTGGCCAAGCGCCTCCAGATGGGTGAGCATGGCGAGCGTTTCGGTGAGCAGCCACGGAGCGCTGTAGGCGGGCATCCTCTCTTCGTAGATGCGCGGGACGAGCTCGAACGCGGTCAGCGGCTGCGCGACGATCGCGGCGAGCGCCTTGCGCAGGCGCTCGGCGGCGAGCTCGCGGTTGCCCTCGATGTGGGCGTGCACGTCGGTGAACGTGCGCCCGTGACCCGGCAGGCACAGGCGCGCGCCCAGGCGTTCGACGACGTCGAGCGAGGAGAGGAATTCGCCCACAGGGTCGGGGGAGTAGCCGTAGTCGAAGAACAGCGAGATGCGTCCCAGCAGGTGGTCGCCGGAGATCAAGAGGCGTCGCTCGGGCTGGAACAGGCACACGTGCGAAGGCGCGTGACCGGGCGTCTCGTGCACCGTCCAGGGACCGAGATCGGTGTGGACGACGACCCCGGGGAGCAGCTCGCGGTCGGGCGCGATCACGGCGGCGATGCCCGATTCGTGGTCCTTGCGCTCGGCGGCGAAGCGCCGCAGGGGCTCCTCGGGGACGCCGCTCTGGCGGGCGACCTCGACGCGCCGTTCGAACGCCGCGTCGGGGTCTTCGACGAACGCGCTCATGTGCTCGTATTTGGGGTGCATCCACAACTCGCAGCCGGCGCGCCGCACGATCGTGGCCGCCTGGCCGTAGTGGTCAGAGTGGGCGTGCGTGCAGACGACCAGGCGCACGTCCTCGATGCTCAACCCGCACATGGCCAAAGCCCGTTCGAGCTGCACGATCGAGCCGGGCTCGCCTGCCTGCCTGCCGTGTGCCCCTTGGGTATGCCCTTCAGGGTGCGCCCCAGAGGATGCGCCTGTGAGGGTATGCATGCCGGTGTCGAACAGCACGATCCCATCGCCGGCGGCGACGGCCCATGCGTTTCCGTGCGGGACCCCGGGCCACGGGAGCGGCAGGCGCAGGCGGAAGACGCCGGGGAGCACGCGCTCGCCCCGTCCGAGCTCGCGTTTACGGGCCGGCTTCGTCACCGCCGCGGAGACTACTCGCAACGATCGTGCTCGGGGATGGCGCGAGCCCTAGACTCTGAGGTCACGGCGGCCGATCAAAGATCGCGTGGCAAAGGAGACGGCATGGTCGACGACGACGGGACACGGGGGGGCGGGTCCCCCGATATAGGAGGCAGGCAGGCGAGCAGGGCAGCCGCCAAGGTTCAGGAGGCGGCCGCCAACATCCACAGGGCAGCAACGAGCAAGAGGGACTCTGCGGGCAGCGAGACCGAGGCGGTGACGCGCCGCTACTTCGACGCGATCGCCGCTCGCGACGTCGACGCGGCGGTGGCGTTGTGGGCGCCGGGCGGGCGCGAGCACGTGCGCGGCCAGGTGGACGTGACCGCCCCCGAGGGGGTGCGCGCGTTCATCGGCGGACTTATCGGCGCGATGCCGGACATGAGTATGGAGGTGGTCGAGACGACCACCGAGGGCGAGCGCTGCGCGGTGCAGTGGCGGATCACGGGCACGTTCGCGGGACCCGAGTCGATGAGCGGCGTGGCGCCCACCGGCCACCCTGTACAGCTCGAAGGCGTGGACGTGCTGACGGTGCGCGACGGCCTGGTGCAGGCAAACGAAGCGTTCCCAGACGGCCTCGGCTTCGCCCGCCAGATCGGGCTGATGCCGCCACAGGGCTCGACCGCCGAGCAGCGCCTGATGGGCGCGTTCAACGTGAAGACGCGCGTGACGAACATGCCCGCGCGCGACGCCGAGCTCGTGGCCGAGGGCGTGTGGGTCGTGCAGGGCCAGCCGGGGCGCTGCAACGTGTACCTGATCGAGGACGAGAGCGTCGGCGGGATCACGCTGTTCGACGCGGGCGCGCGCACGATGGTGCGCGCCGTCGCCTCCGCCGGCGCCAAGCTCGGCGGCATCAAGCGGGTGGTGCTCGGGCACGGCCACACCGACCACCGCGGCACCGCCCCCGCGCTGGGCGTGCCCGTGCTGTGCCATCCCGACGAGCTGCAGGACGCCGAAGGCAGCGGCGGCTTTCGCTACTGGCCGGAGGGCCTCCTCGGGCTGCCGACCCCCCAGCGTCAGATCCACAAGGTGCTGCACCGCATGGCGTGGGACGGCGGGCCGGTGGAGATCTCAGGCACGGTCAGCGAGGGCGACGAGGTGGCGGGCTTCAAGGTGATCGATCTGCCCGGTCATGCACCCGGGCAGATCGGGCTGTGGCGCGAAGCGGACCGCCTGGCACTCGTGAGCGACTGCTTCTACACGCTCGACATGTGGGGCCGCAGCTGCGACCCGCACGTGCCGGAGACGACGTACAACTACGACACCGAGCAGGCGAAGGCGAGCATCCGCAAGCTGGCGGAGCTGGAGCCGGCGGCGGCGTGGCCGGGCCACGCGAGGCCGGTGACCGGGGATGTGCGCAGCCAGTTGCTGAAGGCCGCGGAGACGCTGTAGTGCGTGGAGACTCTGTCGAGAACCCGTCGGAACGCGGACACCCTGGGGGGCACGGGCACCCCGCAGGGCACGGGCGGGCGTAGAGCAGGGTCTGTCAGAGCGTGGGCAGGAGGAACCGCACACGCGAGAAGTTGAGCGCGCCCGTGAGCGACTACACGGACGCCGAGGGCAACGTCTTGAAGCTGCGCGGGTCGCTCACACCCGCCGCGCGGCGCGAGTACGCCGAGACGCTGGCGGGCGCCGGCGGACGGCCCGCCGCGACCCGGGAGGACGCGTGGCAGCGGGCGCTGGAGCTCCTGTTCGAGCGTCTCGCGGTGCGCTGGACGATCGCCGGCGCCTCGATCGAACGTCAGCGCGAGCTGCTGGCACGCCTGCGGGTCGCCACCAAGGCCGAGCGCGCATGGGTGCGGGAGGTGCTGCGTGAGCATTGCGCCGAGCACTTCCCGGACGTGGAGGCGCCCTGAAGCACAGCCAGGCGTCGGTGCGCCGCCGGATGGGTCTGCGCTCAGCGACGCACGTCGAACGCGCGCTCCCGGCGGGGACCGTAGCGGTAGATGGAGAAGTGGTCGTCAAACGTGGCAACCTGGTCGATGCCGAGACGCTCCATGACGGCGAAGCTGATGCGGTCGACGATCGAGAAGCCCTGGTCGGGGAACGATTCACCAATCCGCCAAGCGTGGTCGAGATCGCCGGGACGGAGGTGCTCCATCGCCAGCCTTCCAGCCCGTAGTCGACCCCAGAAACGCTCGGCGTGGTTCCAACCCAAGCGCCGTTGGATCAACAACCACGACTCCGCGAGCACTTGGTCGGTTGTCACCAGCCTCTCACCCGTAGAGACGACTTCCTGCGCGCGCTTTTTGTATCGATCGGCCTGGTCGGCCACGGCGTAGAGGACAGAGCTGTCGACGAACAGGCTCACCGATCGTCTTGCCCGGTCTCGCGCAGATACTCCTGCCAGAGCCCATCGCCGAGATACTTGTCGACGTTGGCCGAGACGTCGGAGCGGCCCGAGTCGAAGAGGTCAAAGATCGCGCTGATGTCGGACTTCTGCTCCTCCCCGAGATCGCTGTCGACGACCTGGCGGATGTACTCGGCAAACGAGATGCCGCGATCCGCGGCGCGCCGCTTGGCGCGCCGGTGCATGTCGGCGTCGAGCGTCACCTGTGCGCGTACCACCATGATGTCACCATCATAACACCACCGTGGTCGGACAGGTACGTTGCCAGCTCTGGGAAGCGCTGAAGCGATCATTCCCGAGACATTACGCCGCGCTTGCGACGGTACTCGGCGTGGCGGGTCGGATGCGGGCGGCAGGCTGGATCAGGCCAAGAGCTCCAGTCGCGGCCCATGGGCGCCGCCGGCCGACACAAAGCGCGCGCTCGAGGGGCTGAGGACGAACTCGTGCTCCTCGCCGTCCGCGCCACGCACACGAAGCCGGCGGCCGTCGTCTTCGAGGGCGACGACGGTGCCCCGCTCGGAGCCTCCGCCGAAGTGCTTGATGCGAGCAGCCGCCCCGACACGCGGGAGCGGTCGTGAGGGACCGAGCATCACCAACGATGGTATGACGCCAGCCGGCACGGGAGGGCACGCGGCGGCCGCCGCTGCCGCTACCTTGCGTAGACGATGCGCCGCACGAAGATCGTCGCCACCATCGGCCCCGCCTCGCGCGAGCCCGACACGCTGCTCGCGATGGTCCGCGCCGGGATGGACGTCGCGCGCCTGAACTACTCGCATGGCACGCTGGCCGAGCACGAGGAGACCGTGCGGCGCGTGCGCGACGCGGCCGGGCGCGCGGGACGGCCGGTGGCGATCCTGCAGGACCTCCCCGGTCCCAAGCTGCGCATCGGGCCGCTGCGCGAGGACATCGTCGAGCTCAAGCCAGGCGACCGTGTCACGTTCACGTGCGGCGTGGAGCGCGTCGGCGACGCCGGCCACATGTCGATCGCCTGGCCCGGCCTGGCCGCAGCCCTGCACGAGCAGGAGGTGATCTACCTCGCCGACGGCTCGGTGCGCCTGCGCGTAGCCGCGGTGCGGCCCGACAGTCGCGAGATCGACGCCGACGTCGAGGTCGGGGGCGCCGTGGCCTCGCGCCAGGGGCTCAACGTCCCCGGTCCCGCAGACGGCCTGCCGTCCCTGCCCGAGGAGGATCTCGAGCTGCTGCGTCACGGCGAATCGATCGGGGTGGACATGGTCGCCTTGTCGTTCGTGCGCAGCCCCGAGGACGTCGAGTTCGTGCGCGACCACACGCGCCTGCCGCTGATCGCGAAGATGGAGAAGCCGCAGGCGGTGCAGCGGGCCGAGCAGATCATCCACGCCGCCGACTGCGTGATGGTCGCGCGCGGCGACCTCGGGATCGAGATGCCGATCGAGCAGGTGCCCGCGGTCCAGAAGCGGCTGCTCGAGCTCGCCGGCTGGCTCGCGCGCCCCTCGATCACCGCCACGCAGATGCTCGACTCGATGGTCACCTCCTCGCGCCCCACGCGCGCCGAGGTCGCCGACGTCGCCAACGCGATCCTCGACGGCACCGACGCGGTCATGCTCTCGCAGGAGACGGCGATCGGCGCCTACCCCGTCGAGGCCGTCGCGATGATGGCCGCGATCGCCGAGCAGGCCGAGGCGATCGCGCCGTACGAGCGCTGGAACGCCTCGCGCGTGCGTCGCACCGACGCCGACCCCGCCTACACGATCGCCCACAGCGTGTGTCTCGCCGCGCGCGAACTGCGACTCGACGCGCTGGTAGTCCCGACGCTCTCCGGGCGCTCCGCCCGGCTGGTCTCCGCGCACCGGCCCACCGTGCCGATCTACGCGCTCTCCCCCGGGCGCGAGACAGTGCGCCGCTGCGGGCTGATGTGGGGCGTGCAGGGCTCCTCGATCCGCCGCCACGAGACGACCGAGGAGCTGATCGCCGACGCCGCCCGGCGCGTCGTCGAGCTCGGGTGGTGTCAGAAGGGCAAGCGCGTCGGGATCACCGCCGGCCTGCCCTCCGGGCGCCCGGGCACCACCTCGTTGATGCAGATCCAGGTGCTGTAGGACCGCGCCGCCCGATTACGGCGCACAGAGCGGCGACCGGCTGCTTGAGCAGTCTGCGAAGGGCCGGCGAATCTTGTTTCCCACAGATCAGCCCGCCGCGCCCACGCCCGCGCGCCCGTAGAACTCCTCCTCTTCGCGACCCAGCTCCGTCACCGGCGCATCGCCGTACATCCACTCGCGCGCGATCCTGTGCCAGTTGGCGCGCGCGCGCAGCTGCGAGAGCACCGCCAAGGTCAGCATCTCCATGCGCCGCCCGAACAGGTGCTCCGGCTGCATCGTCTGATGGCGCATCTCCCTGAAGTAGCGCGAGCGGGGATCGGAGCTCTCGATCAGCACCTCGGTGGCGATCTCCGGCGTCAGCTCCACCTCTTCGTCGGCCGTCGTGTACCACCAGATCGCGTCGGTGACGAACGCGAGCAGGCGGTCGGGATCGACCCGCTCCGGCTCGGGCAGGAAGCGGGACTCGGCGAGCAGGCGATGCACCTCCTGCGCGTCACCCTCCACGACCGCGCGCTGGCAGGCCAGCTCCAGCTCCACCGGCTGCGCGTCGATGCGCTTGAACAGCCCGAAGTCCAGGAACGCCACGCGACCGTCCGCCAGCAGCATGAAGTTGCCCGGGTGCGGGTCACCCGAAAACTCGCGATGCCTGTACAGGCAGCCGAGGTAGAAGCGGAACACGATCTCGCCGATGCGGTCGCGCTGCGCCTGCGGATAGCCCTTCAGCCGCTCGAAGCCGACCCCCTCGACGAACTCGCTCACGAGCACCCGCTCGCGCGAGAGCGAGCTCACGACCTCGGGGATCGCGATGAACGGGTGGCCCCGGTATATGCGCGCCAGCGAGCGCTGGTTCTGCGCCTCCAGCTCGTAGTCGAGCTCCTCGACGATCCGCTCCCTGATCTCCGCCGCCAGCCCCTTCACGTCGAGCGCCGGCGTCATGCGCCTCAGCAGCCGCATGATCATGTCCAGGTTCTGCAGGTCCGCCCGCACAGCCGCCGCCACACCCGGGTACTGGACCTTGACGGCCACCTCCCTGCCGCCTGCCTGCCCCCCGCGAAGGGGGGCGCCCTCGGGGGTGTCGAGGAGCGTCGCCCTGTAGACCTGGCCGATCGACGCCGCCGCGATCGGCTCCTCGTCGAAATCGGCGAACACGTCCGCGATCTTCTCTCCGAGGTCGTCCTCGATCACGCGCCTCATCTGCTTGAACGACACGGTCGGCGCGGCGTCGCGCAGCTTCGCCAGCTCGCGCTGGAACTCCTCACGATGCTCCTCCGGCACGAGCCCCACATCGAGAAACGACATCACCTGACCCAGCTTCATCGCCGCGCCCTTCATCGTCCCGAGCGCCGCCACGATCTGCTTCGCCGTCTCCAGCTGCCTGCGCGCGCTCGCCTCGTGCGCGGCCTCCTCGCTGCGGGTCACGTTCGCAGCGCGCGTCCCGAACTGCTTCACCGCCTCGCTCGCCGCGAGCCGGCCCACGGTCGCCGTGCGGCGCACTCTCGACGTGGGGATCTTCTCGCGCGCCACCCTTTGAGTCTAAGTCTCGACGCGGCTGCCGGGCACGATGTCGTCCGTCCCGTCCGGCCAGCGCACCCACGCCTTCTTGCCGCCGTCGTAATCGTCGCCGAGCAATATCAGCGTCGCCGGCTCGCCTAGCGCGGCGCACGGATCCGAGCCCTCCTGGTCCAACCCCCTCCACACGCGGATGAACGCGTTCTGCTCCCACTCGCGCGCGACGCTTGTGGCGTCGGTGTGACCCGGATACACAATTGTCTCCGGGGGCAGCTCCATCAGCGTCCCCATGATCGAATCCCGCAGATCCGTGTATGTCGTGTGGCCCGGCGCCCTCACACCCCCCACCGAGCCCTTAAACAGAGTGTCGCCGGTGAACACCACCGCTTCGCCGCCCTGAAACCCGCCCGGCCCGGCGCCTGTGCCGGGACGCGTGCTTCCGCTTGGCCGCGCCACCAGGAACGACAGCATCCCCGCTGTATGGCCCGGAGTGCACAGCGGCCGCACCTCCAGTCCCCCGAACGCGAGCGTCTGACCCGCCTCGACCATCTCGAGCGGCAGCTCGCCAGCGCCCGCGACGCCCGTGGCCTCGAATGGCTCGCGTTCAGCCGGGTGGATCAGCACCCTCAGCTTCGGCCAGCGCTCCCGCAGCGCCCCCACCTCGCTCACGTGGTCGAAGTGGTGGTGGGTCAGGAGCACGTGCGTCGGCTCGATCGCAAGGCGCTTCGCGGCTTCCATGAGCGGTGCGATCGGGCCGCCCGCGTCCACGAAGAAGCCCGGGCCACCTTCGCCGTCGGCCACGAGGTACGTGTTCGAGAGGAACCGCGGGTGCAGGGAGCGCTCGACGATCATCGCGGCCATACTTGCACGAAGGGGCCGCGCCCCGGAGCGCCATCTACGCCCCGAGCGGTAGCGCCGGCCGCGATCGTCTCGCCCCGCAAACCACCTTGGAGGACACATGCCCCTGATCCACACCTGCTACCGGATCACCGACATCGACCGTTCGATCGCCTTCTACAACGCGCTCGGCTTCGAGGAGATCGGGCGCATCCCGATCGGCGAGGAGGCGATCAACGTCTTCATGAACCAGCCCGGCGACGGCGAGGCGCCGCGCCTTGAGCTGACCTACAACTTCGGCGTCGACTCCTACGACATCGGCAGCGGCTACGGCCACATCGCGATCACTGCCCCCGACCTCGACGGCGCCCTCGCGCGCCTGGCCGAGCAGGGCATCGAGCCGGAGAAGCCGCCCTACTCCGTGCGCGAGGGCGGTTCCCGGCTTTGCTTCGTCAAAGACCCCGATGGGTACCGCGTCGAGATTTTGGAGATGTAGAAACGCTGGGTCGGCTGCGACGATCAGGCGGCCATGCCTGCCACACAGAAGGAATGGATCAAGCGACTCCAGCAGGAGGGCTGGACACTGGAGCGCGGCGGAAAGCATCAGGCCAAGATGACCAAGCCCGGACGTCGGCCTATTACGCTCCCGGAGAACAAGCGCCGCGCCTACTCGAAGGGCTTCGAGGCACAACTATGTCGCGAGGCCGGTCTCAAGGACAAGCAGGGTTGACCCGATGTCT
This sequence comes from Solirubrobacteraceae bacterium, assembly GCA_036275675.1. Classification (GTDB taxonomy): domain Bacteria; phylum Actinomycetota; class Thermoleophilia; order Solirubrobacterales; family Solirubrobacteraceae; genus Palsa-744. Next base: position 8,909 of record DASUDH010000226.1, read on the forward strand.
ATGATGGAGAACACGATGCCGGAGCCACAGCAACTGCATGTCAACGTCCGTCTTGAGGACGGGTCGCTGTGGGCCACCGTGGATGAGTACCCCGGCGTGTTTGCCACCGGCGATAACCTCAACGAGCTACGCGAGAGCCTGCAGGAAGGCATCGCTCTTGTCTTGGCCAGTCCGGGCGAGGAGCCACCCATGGTGTCACTGGCGCCCTTGCATCCGGAGCCAGTCGCGACAACCGCAAGCTCCCAGCTCGTTTACGCCTGACCCGCCAACGCTCCCGAAGTCGGCTGCGCCTGCAACCAAGACAGGCGATTGTCATTTACTTGCGTCCACTAGCTCGACGGGTACCGGATTGAGATTCTCGAGATGCAGGAAGCTCCACGTGGATAAGAGCCAGGGCACCGTTCCCTAAAGAATCGGTCAGCGCACTGTTTTCACGCGAGCCGGATGTTCAGTTGGAGGCGCCATCGAGCCACTCAATGACATCCTCCGTGGCAAGCTTCAGCGTCGGGTAGGCGCGGTGTGCGATCTCGATGCCAGCCTGATCCGACTCGACGTTCACGGCCCAAACCATGACGCCAGCGCGACGTGCTGCCGCTATGCCGGACACTCCGTCCTCCAACGCCAGGCACTGGTCGGGGCGACACCCAAGCGCCTTCGCCGCCCTTAGGTAGCCCTCTGGATGCGGCTTGCCGCGCGCGACTGAGTCAGCATCCACGATGACCGGCGGAAGCGGGAGGCCCAGTCGCTCGAAGCGGATGCGCACTCGATGCACGTAGTTCCCCGTCACGATCGCCCAATCCTCCGGCTCGAGGACGCCCAATAGCTCACGGGCGCCATCGAACGCGGCGTAGTTGCCGCTGCGCGCGTCCTCATCCTCGAGCTCGTGGAGAGCTGCCAAGCATGAGGCTGGATCCAGCGATGGCGCAACCGCCGCGAATGTCTCAGTCGGACGAGTGACGAGCGCGGTTCGCCATACACGCTCTGGGTCCAAGTCGTGCCGCAGCGCCCAATCAGCCCATACTCGACGCAGATTGGGCAGCACGTCCAAAAGGGTTCCGTCGACGTCGAGAAGAACAGCGCGCCGGATCCCCACGGCCATAGAGTCGCAGTCGAGAGCTTTCTGAACTAGCGCGCGCAGATCGCCGGACAGTAGCGCGGCTCAGGGATCGGGCGGCCGGCCTTTTCCGCGACAGCAATCCAGGCCCGCTTGGCCTTCTCAACCTCGGCTAGGGCCTCCTCAGCGCTCGAGCCGAACGCCGAGCACGCCTCTAGATCGGGGATGTCGGCCACGTAGGGCGCGTCCTCCTCGCTGTAGAAGACGTCGATGTGGTAGTCGCTCATGGTCTGTCCTGCAACCTGAGATCGTAGCGCTCGACCAGTCTCACCGTCCCGCTCGCGAGACGCATGAGGAGCTTCCGCTCGTGCTCTGAGGTGTGATACTCGGTAGTGGTCGCACAGAGTAGGCTCGACGCTGATGCCTTGCGTAGAGCCCACAAGTGCGGGGGAGTCGAGACCGCTCTATGACTCGTTCGCCTGGGCGTACGACCTGGTCGTCGCGCATCCAGCCGGCGGTGACGCCAACGGGGTGGCTCGGCGAATGCGGTCGTTGGGCGTGCCGTCGGATGCCCTGGTCATCGACGCCGGATGCGGATCCTTGCTCTCAAGCCGCCGTTCAGCGCTGTTCCAGAGGCTCGAGGCTATGTGCTACCGTGTGACGCACAATGGCGGCTACGCGCTCAATACGTGCCACCAAGACGGTCGGAGTTCGTGAGCTTCGCCAGAACCTGAGCCGCTACTTGGAGCTTGTCAAGGAGGGCGAGACGCTGACGGTCACAGAGCGAGGACATGAGGTCGCTCGGCTTGTGCCCTCGCCTGAGGCC
>DASUDH010000227.1:0-5643 GCA_036275675.1 Solirubrobacteraceae bacterium
CCGTCGCGATCGACGAGAAGTCCGTGTCGCCCGTCGCGCCGTAGATCATCGCGATCCCGTACAGCAGCGTCGCCGAGCCCACCGAACCGACGATCAGGTACTTGAGCCCCGACTCGAGCGAGTGCTCGCGGCGCATTTCGGTCGCGCACAGCACGTACAGCGGGATCGACAGGAGCTCCAGCCCCAGGAACAGAGCGACCGTGTTCTGGGCGGCGGCGAGCAGCGCCATGCCGCCGATCGTCGTTAGCAGCAGCGCATGCAGCTCGCCGTGCGAGGCTTCGCGCGCGGCCTGCGAGCGCCATGCGAGCAGCACGGCCGCGATGCCGCCGCCGATGAGGATCAGGTTCAGCACGAGCGACAGGCGGTCGATCCGCAATGCCCCCGAGACGATCGACGCGGGCGTGTTCCAGCGCCAGATCGTCAGTCCGAGTGCCGCGGCCAATGCCGTGAGCGCGAGCGCCGGCACGAGCTGTCGATCGACGGCGCCGCCGGCGAAGCCGGTGGTGGGCCCGCGCACCCGGCGCGAGCCGAGCAGGCCGGCGAGCAGCACCACGATCGCCCCGCCGAAGATCACGAGCAGCGGCGACAGCGCCGCGAAGTCGACGTGCGGGCCTTTCAGATGGGCGGTGGCGAGGATGGTCACGGTTCGGCGTTAGCGAGCGTGGAGGGAATGGGTGTAAGGGCGGCGTGGGCAGCGGCCACGGATGCGCTCGCCGAGCGCTCGGAGCGCTTCAAGGCTCCCTGCGGGTAGAGCGCGAGGAACACGATCACAGCCAGCAGCGGCGCGAGCACGGCGCCGTCCATCAGGGTGATCTCGCGCGAGTTGACATTCGGCGCGACACGGTTGTGCATCGCGCGGATGAACAACCGCAGCGCGTACACGCTCGCCATCGCGACACCGGCGAACGCGACGATCGCGATCGCGAGCTTGGCTTTGAACACGCCCAAGAGGATCAGAAACTCGCCGACGAAGTTGGCCGAGCCAGGCATCGCGAGCGTGGCCAGCGCCACGACGAGGAAGATCGTGGCTAGCAGCGGGGCCCTGAAGGCGATACCGCCCATCTCGCGTATGTCCTGCGAGCCGCCTGCGCGCTGTGCGAGCAGCGCGACGATGAAGAAGATCGGCGCCACCACGAGGCCGTGGTTGACCATCTGCAGGAGGGCGCCCTGGGCGCCCTGTGGGTTCAGGGCGAAGATCCCAAGCGTGACGAACCCGAGCTGGGCCACCGAGGAGTAACCGGCGATCAGGCGCGCATCGGTCTGCGTGAAGGCGACCGCCGACCCGTACAGGATCGAGGCGAGCGCGATCAGCAGCATCGGCGTCTGGAAGTGGGCGGCGGCCTGCGGGAACAGCGGCAGCACGATCGCGAGGAAGCCGTAGGCGCCGACCTTAGAGAGCACGCCGGAGAACACCATCAGCACCTCGATCGGCATCGCCCGGTAGCCGTCGGGCATCCACCCGTGCAGCGGGAAGGCGGGCATCTTCACGAGGAAGGCGGCGGCGAAGAACAGGAAGATCCACTCCTGCGAGCCGTGGCTGAGTGGCAGCCCCTGGAGTTGGGAGAGCACGAACGTAACGTGCCCGCCGTTCTGCTGGCCGGCGAGCACGCCCGTGGCGATCGCAGCGGCGAGCATCAGCAGCGAGCCGGCGAGCGTGTAGATGACGAGCTTGATCGTCGCTTTCACACGGTCCGGTCCGACACCCCACCCGCCGATCAAAAAGTAGAAGGGGATCAGCATCAGGTCGAAGAACGCAACGAACAACGCGAGGTCCTGGGCTAGGAAAGCACCGAGCACGGCGGACTCGGCCAACATGAAGTGGAAGTAGAAGAGCCGCGAGTGCTCCCACGAGCGTAGGTTCGCGGCGAGGACAGCGGCGAAGAACAGCAGCGCCGTGAGCCCGACGAGCAGCACGTTCAGGCCGCTCACCCCGAGCTTGTAGTGGATCCCCAGCTCGGAGATCCACACGATGTCGGTCACGTCCTTCAGGCCATGCGAGCCCGGGCCGTATTGGACGATGTAGCCGATCGCCAGGCCGAGCGCCGTCACCGACCCGGCGAGCGCGAGCACTCCTGGCGTATCCCAACGGCTCCCAGCCGCGGATGCGGCAGACGACTCCGCGCCGCTGTTCGCGCCTACGGCGCGTAAGCCGGCGCCAAGCGCTCCGAGCAGCCCACAGGCGGCTGGCAGCCAGATGAGAATTGAAAGCGGAGGCATGGGTTAGTGGGGGAGGGGGATCGGTTGGGAGCTCATGGCTGGTGGCGTCAAAACTAGGTGGCTCCTGACTGGAGGGCTCACGTCTGCAGCAGGAAGTAGAAGCCGAGCGCGGCCACGCCGAGCACGAGCAGCGCGGCGTAGTAGCGCAACAGGCCGGTCTGGGCCGCGCGCACAGAGGCGGAGCAGGCGCGCACCAGCGCGGTGGCGCCCCCCACGAGCGCGCCGTCGACGAACACCCGCTCGAAGGTCGTGGCGGCGAAGCTTCCTGCCGCTGCCGTCGGTCGCACGACCACGGCGTCGATCAGCTCGTCGAAGTACCACTTGTTGACAAACAGGGTGTAGGTGGGCGCAAGTCGGCCCCTGACGGCCGCGGCTGTGCCGGGCCGGGCGACCCACACGCGCCAGGCGATCGCGACGCCGCTCAGGCCGAGCGTCGTGCCGAGGATCAGGCCGAACACGAGCAGGCCATCGCGCGTGTGCGTTTCATACAGGGCGGAGCCGGCGAAGCTCGGGCGCAGGAAGTCGTCGATCACGAAGTCCACGTTCGGTATCTGCACGAGGCCCGCTCCGATCGCGCCGAGCGCGAGCGCGCCCATCGCGAGGCGCATCGGCAGCGCGCGCTCGGCGATCGCGTGGGCCGGGCCCGGGAAGCCGACGTCGCTGTCCTCGCCTGTCTGTCCCCCGTCATGGGTGGTACCCGTGAGGGTGACCTCTCCCGTCGCCGGGTTGGTGGGCTGTGTCGCATCGCGCGGACGCCCGGCTTCGAGCTCGCGTGCCTCCTTGACAGGGTCGCCGTAGAAGGCACGGAAGATCATCCGGAATGTGTAGATCGCGGTCAGGAAGGCGCCGATGTAGCCGACCACGTACAGCGCCCAGTGCCAGCCGCCGCGCTCCGCGGTGACGAGCAGGATCTCGTCCTTGGAGAAGAAGCCCGAGAAGGGGGGGACGCCCGACAACGCCAACCCGCCGATCACGAAGCTCGCGAACGTGAACGGCATCGCCGCTCTGAAGCCTTTCATGCGGTCGAGCGACTGCTCGCCGGCCATCGCGCCGATGATCGAGCCGGCGGCCATGAACAGCAGCGCCTTGAAGAAGGCATGGGTCATCAGGTGAAACAGGCCGGCGGCGTAGGCCCCAACCGAGACGCCCATGATCATGTAGCCGATCTGCGACATCGTCGAGTAGGCGATCACGCGCTTGATGTCGGTCTGCGTCAGCGCGATCGTGGCGGCGATCAGCAGCGTCGCGCAGCCGATCACGGCGCCCACATCCTGGGCCGCGGGCGCCAGTTCGAACAGGGGGTGCATGCGTGCGATCAGGTACACGCCGGCCGTCACCATCGTGGCGGCGTGGATCAGCGCGCTTACGGGCGTTGGCCCCTCCATCGCGTCGGGCAGCCACGTGTGCAGCGGGATCTGGGCGGACTTGGCAAACGCGCCGACGAGCAGCAGCACACAGCCGGCGACGACGTCGCCTTCGCCACTTGAGAACACGTGCGGCGCCGCGCTGAACGTCCTGAGGAAGTCGAGCGTGCCCGTATGCTTGAGGATGAAGTAGGTGCCGAGCACGAGCCCCACGTCGCCGACGACGTTGATCACGAACGCCTTGATGCCCGCCTTCGTCGCGGTGGAGCGCCGGTACCAGAAAGAGATAAGCAGATAGGAGGCGGCGCCGACGAACGCCCACCCGACGATCAGCAGCAGGAAGTTGCCGGCCAGCACGAGCAAGAGCATCGAGAAGACGAAGAAGTTGAGGTAAGCGAAGTAGCGCGCAAACCCGCGGTCGGAGTCCATGTAGGAGACCGAGTAGAGGTGGATCGTGGTGGACACCCCCGTGACGACGAGGACCATGAACACCGACAACGGGTCCACGAGAATCGACATCTGCGCGTCCACTCCGGCGGTGCTCGCGTAGCTCCATAGCGAGGACACGAGCTGGCGGTGGTCCGCGGCGTGACCCTGCAGCGAGATGAGCGCGCCGAGCGCCGCCATGAAGGCGAGGAAGATCGCGCCCGTGCCGATCCAGCCAGCGCTGCGTCCGGGCAACGTGCGATAGCCCGCGCCGATCGCGAGCGTGCCGAGCAGCGGGAATGCCAGCACAAGCCAGCCGTACGTGGTGGCGCTCACGGGAACATCCCCACGATCATTGGGAACGCCCCACGATCATCACCAAGAAGGCCCCAAAAATCATCCTTGCAACTCCCTCATCTCATCCACGTCGATGGGAAGGCGACGGCGGTGGATAGCCACGATCATGCCGAGCCCGATGCACACCTCGCAGGCCGCAACCGTCATCACGACGATCGCGAAGATCTGGCCATCGCCGTTGCCCCACATACGCGAGAACGCGATCAGGGCAAGGTTGGCGCCGTTGAGCATCAGCTCGAGGCAGAGCAGCACGACGAGCGGGTTGCGGCGTGTCATCACGCCGAAAGCGCCCACGCAGAAGACGATCGCCGAGACGGCGAGGTACCAGCCGATGCTCACCAGCCGCCCCCGTTCCCATGCTCCTCGTCGCGGTCGTAAGCGTCGCCGGAGCGCGCGTGCGCCAGCGCCAACCCTTCGACGCCCTCCACCATAGTGCCGGTGCCGCGCGGGCGCAGGACATCGAGCGGCGTGAGCAGGTCGGGCTCGTCCTCGCCGCCTGCCTGTCCCCCGTCATGGGGGGTACCCGTGAGGGTGAGCCCGCCGCGCCGGCGCGCGAGCACCACGCCGCCGACCGCCGCGATCAAGAGCAGTAGCGAAGCAGCCTCGAACACGAGCAGGAAGCGCGTGAGCAGCAGGTTGCCGATATAGGCGGGAGTCCCGAACGTCCGTGGGCCGGGGGCATACGGCGCGCCGCTGCCTTCGACGGCCTTCAACCCGCTGCCGAGCAGCGCGATCGAGAGCTCCACCAGCAGCGCTCCCGCGAACAGGGCGCCGCTCAGCTTGCGCCCGTCCGCGCCGCGCGAGCGCGAGCGGCGCGTGAGCTGCCCGTCCAGCGGCTGCTCCTCACCGCCGACGTACGCGACGACGAACACGTACAGCACCACCACCGCGCCCGCATACACCACGACCTGCGCCGCGGCGACGAATTCCGCGCGCAGCAGCAGGAACAGGACGGCAAGCGACAGCAGGTGGCCGACGAGCGCGAGCACGCTGTAGAACGGGTTATTGAGCGTGGCGACGCCGATCGCCCCGGCGATCACGCCGGTCGCGGCGACGAAGAACAAGATTGAGCTCATCTTGCCGACATCCTGTCGGCGCCCTCGAGACCGTTGGGCGCCCTCCAGGCGCCCTTGACCGGACCTTCGGTCCTCATCACTCGCCCTCCCGGCGCAGCGGGGTGCGCTCCAGCGGCTCGGCGAGCAGCATCTCCTTCGTGAAGATCAAGTCGGTGCGCGTATAGTCGGACAGCTCGTAGTCGTGGCCCATCGTGATCGCGTCG
>DASUDH010000228.1:0-2613 GCA_036275675.1 Solirubrobacteraceae bacterium
CGAGGAAGAACAGGACCGCGCTCACCGTCTGGGTCTCACTCGCCCTCAGCCCGCAGCGGCGTGCGCTCGATCGGCTCCGCCAGCAGCATCTCCTTGGTGAAGATGAGATCCGAACGCGCGTGATCTGAGAGCTCGTAGTCGTGGCCCATCGTGATCGCGTCGAACGGGCACGCCACCTCGCAGTAGCCGCAGAAGATGCAGCGCGACAGGTTGATCTCGTACACGGCGGCGTAGCGCTCGCCGGGCGACACACGCTTCTCGGGCGTGTTCTCGGCTGCCACCACCCTGATGCAGTCGGCCGGACAGGCCGCCGCGCACAGCGAGCAGCCGACGCACTTCTCGAGGCCGGTGTTCTCCCCTCCCATCCCATCCGACCCCTCCTCAGAGGGGACGTCTTCGAATCTATGCAGCTTGTGGCGACCGCGGAAGCGGGGGTACACGGGCACCTTCTCCTCGGGGTACTGGATCGTGCTCACGCCCTCCACGATCCGTCCGAACGTCGTCTTCAGTCCGCGCAGGGTCTCGCCGAAGGCGCGGTAGGCGCCGCCCGCGCCGCCGGCTTGCGGTCCGCGCATGACCTCCACCACGTCCTCGCCCGGGTCCCAGGTCATGTGTCCTCCTTTTGAGGAGCTCCTCGCGCGAGGAGGGTCGAGAGGAGCATCTCCATCATCGATGCGTCACCACCACGAGCACCGCCGTCACGAGCGCGTTGAGCGTGGCCAGCGGCAGCAGGATCTTCCAGCCGAGGCTCATCAGCTGGTCGTAGCGCAGGCGCGGCAGCGTGGCCCTGATCCAGATGAACAGGAACGTGACGAGCGCCATCTTCCCGAGCACCACGAACGGGTCCACCCAGCCGGGCGGGTGGATGCCGAAAGGCATCAGCCAGCCGCCGAGGAACACGGTCGTGACGATGCCGGACACGACGAGCACGTTGAGGTACTCAGCGAAGTAGTAGGAGGCGAAGCGCCCGCCCCCGTACTCGGTGTTGTAGCCGCCGACGAGCTCCGCGTCGGCCTCGGTCAGGTCGAACGGCGCGCGGTTGGTCTCGGCGAAGCCCGCCACCAGGAACACGAGGAAGCCGAAGAACTGTGGCACGACATACCACATGCCCTCCTGCGCGTGCACGATCCCCGTCAGCGAGAGCGTCCCGGCGGTGAAGATCACGCCGACGAGCGCGAGCCCTTGGGAGACCTCATAGGAGATCAGTTGCGCCGCCCCCCTCATCGCGCCGAGGAACGAGTACTTCGAGCCCGAGGACCAGCCCCCGAGCATGATTCCGTAGAAGGCGACCGCGCCGAACGCGAACAGGTAGAGCGGACCGATCGACACGTCGATGCCATACAGGCCGACCGGCGTGCCGAAGATGTCCTGCACGTCGCCGAACGGGATGATCGCGAACGCCGCCACCGCGGTGAGGATCGAGATGGCAGGGGCGAGCGCGAACAGGAAGCCCACCGAAGTCGTAGGCCGGAACTGCTCCTTGGTGAGCAGCTTCACGATGTCCGCGAGCGGCTGCAGCAGCCCATAGGGCCCGACGCGGTTGGGGCCGTAACGGTTCTGGAAGCGCCCGAGCAGCTTGCGCTCGGCGATCAGCACGATCGGCACGAGCTGAAGCGCCACGGCGAAGATCACGATCCCCTTGACGATCTGGATCCACCACGGTTCGTAGTAGCCGACGATGGCGAGCATCAGGACGCCACCGTCGCCTCGCGCTCCTGCCAGCGCACGCCCCTGCCGCCGATCTCCTCGAGCGTGAGGCCTGCGTAGAAGGGCACCGCGTCGAACAGCTGCTGCGAGGCCGTCGCTGCGCTGAGCACTTCGCAGTCGAGACCGATGCGCTGCGCCAGCTCGACGATCACCTGCCACTCCGCGCGATTTTGGCCCGGTTGGGCGACGGCGGGGCGCAGGCGCTGGATGCGCCCGTCCGGATGCACGATCGTCCCCTCCTTCTCGGGGTAGGCGCCCGCGGGGAAGACGATATCCGCGTGCGCGCAGATCCCTCTCGTGAGAAAGGCGGCGTGGCTGATGACCGTGCCGGCGCGTGCGAGCGCCTGCTCCCACAACGCGCGGACCGGCTCGCCTATCCCTCCCAGGGGGCCTCCGCCACCGAGCGGTCCTACCTTCCCGAGTGGGTCGGCGCCGAGCAGATACACGCAGCTCAACTCGCCCTTGACCAATGCGCCGGCCATCCCGTGCGCGTCGAGTCCCTCCTCGTCCACCGGGCTGAGGCCCGCGCCCGCATTCGGCAGCACACCGGCCTCGCGCAACCCGCGTCCGTTGGCCTGCGCCGGGATTTCGAGCAGGCCGGCGCCGGCGGTCTCGGCCAGCGAGAGCGCTCCCGCCAGGTCGAGCAGCGCCTGGACCGCACGCGCGCCGTCGGGGCCGGCGGCGAGGTGCTCGCCCCACAGCACCACGATCTCCTCGCCTACCTCTTTGAGCTGCTGTGCGAGCTCGCGTGCGGATGTCTCCTCCAGCAACTGCCCTGCGTGCGCGCGCATAAGCGTCATGCCGTGGCGGCGCACGCCCTTGCGCAGGCGCAGGTCGAGGATCGCAGCGTCCTCGATCGGATCGACTTCGAGCACCAGCACAGCATGGGCGAACTCGAGGTCGCTG
>DASUDH010000229.1:0-5156 GCA_036275675.1 Solirubrobacteraceae bacterium
GGTCGCCCCTGATGTCCGAGAGATCGACCAACTCGGGGAGGGCCGGGAGGGCGGGTCTCGATCCGAGCGATGCGGCGGCGAGCTCGCCGCGATCCTCGCGCAGCTCGGGCTCGATGTAGGCAAGGCCGAGCAGCGCATATACCTCCTGCTCGCTCGTGCACGTCCTGGTGGCGCCGCCGGCGTCGTCGTCGACACCGTACTCGGACACGTGCAGTCCCTTGCGCACCGCCGCCTCCCGCAACGCCGCGTTGTGCTTGCCCGAGCCGGTGAAGTGCTGGAGCAGGTTCCCGAGCTGGCTCGGCTTGGCGATCCGCAGGTCGACGCTCACGCCCGAGTGGGTACGACCCCTGGCGCCGGCTCGGCCCGCGCTGGCGACGCTCTCGATCTCCGCGAGCGTGGCGAGGCCCTTGGCGAGCGTCACCGGTTTGCGCGTCACCGCGATCAGGTCGATGTCCTTCACGCTGTCGGCCATCCGCCGCGCCGAGCCGGCGATTCGCACATCGGTCCCCGCGCCGCCGTGCTCGGTCAGCCCGCCGGCGAGCGCCTGCGCCAGCTCCAGCGCCTTCGGCAGCAGCAGGCGTGGCGCCGGGCGGTCTGCCACGCCTCGCTCGAGCGAGGCGAGCACGCTCGCCTCGAACTTCGCGCCGAGTCCCCTCACAGTGTGCAGCCGCCTCGCGAGCGCCGCCTCGCGCAACGCCTCGAGCGAGTCGATGCCGAGCTCCGAGTGCAGCAACCGCGCGCGCTTTGGCCCGAGACCCGGCAGCCGCGTGATCGCGATCAGGCCGGAGGGTATCTTCGCGCGCAGCTTCTCCGCCGCGGGGATCGTGCCGGTGTCGAGCAGCGCGAGGATCTTCTCATGCAACGTCTCGCCGATACCCGGCAGCTCGGTTGCGCGCCCCGCGCTTGCCAGCTCGGCCACCGACACGGGCGCCTCGCGCACCGTGCGCGCCGCGGCGCGGTAGGCGAGCACACGGTGCACGATCGCCCCGTCGAGCTCGTACAGGTCGCCGAGCTCCTCCAGCGCGTCGGCGATGACCGAGTTGGGCAGCGCGCTGGCCAAGCGTTCAGCCCGTCCTGATGGCGAGGACCGTGTCCGGCGCGAGCACGATCCGCGCCCGGTGAGCACGGACCGTAACCGATCCTCGCGCTTCGGTCGCGCTCACCCGCGTCAGGGTGTCTGTGCGCAGGCGTCCGCTGACTTCGCGCACTCGGATCACGAAGGAGATGGGCTTCCTCGAGAACGAGCTCACGATCATGCTCTCGTGCGCGCCCTGCGAAACCGTCGCGGCGAGGATGCGCGGATCGCGCGGGCTCCCCCGTCCGGGGACAGGCGACTCGATCCGGCTGCCGAGCGGGACCCAGCGGTGCAGGAACAGCAGGGCGTGTCCGAGCGGTCGCATCGCGACAGTCCCATTCGCTTCGAACGCGAGCGGGTCGTAGCTCGTGCCGGCCGTGTGGAAGCGGACCTGCTCGAACCCGGCGAGCAGCGCCGCCACCACGTAGCGCACCGCCCATATGCCCGCCACAGGCGTGTCCGAGACGCCAGGCTTGCCGCCGCACGAGGCGCTGTTGCTCTCCGAGATGATCGCCGGCCTGCGCGCCGCGCGGGCGGCCGTCAGCAGCCAGTCGTACTTTTCGACGAGCCCCACGCTCGCGTGCTCGGAGAGCAGGCGCGCCGCGGTCGTCGGGGCGCCCGCAGAGCCGCAGGCGACGGTGGGATAGGCGTGCACGGTCATCGCGTCGGGAGGATCCGCTGCGAGCAGCCGGGCGACGCGCACGCGCCATCCGATCCCGGCGAGGTCGGGACCCTCGATCGGAACCCGCCCGAGCAGTGTCCGCCGGCTCGCCCATTCGCTCGCGTAGGCTCCGGCCGACCACCACGACGGGCGATACGCCGGAACGACGAACCCCGGTTCGTTGGGGAGGATGTGGCTGATCCCATAGAGGTCAGGCTCGTTGCCCAGCGAGAAGCTCAACTGCGACGTCGGGATCGCCTGCTCGGCAGCGGCGATTGTCGTCTGCTCGTCGACGACCGGGCCTTCGGCGAGGTTCACCCCGACGATGACCCGCACGCCGGTTTCGCGCGCCAGGCAGCCGAGCCTCGTCCAGAACGAGGCGGGTATCGGGTAGTGGTAGGCGGCCGTCGGGCCGGCGAGGTCCTGCGAGTCGCCCCCGATTCGCAGCGACGGTGAGCCGAGCGCCCGCAACGCCGCCACGAGCGCGTGGCCCGGGCACGGTCCGCTTCCCAGCGCCTTCTCCATCAACGGGTACTCGATCGAGAGGCCGAACGGCGAGCGGTGAACGATCGCGGCAGCCGCGCCCTGAACCCGAAGCGCAGCAGTCTGAAGTCCCCCGACGAGCAATCCCGCCAAGAGAGCGGCGCGCCACCGGCTCATCGGCTCGTATGATAACCGGGGGTGGGTCGGCGTTCCGCCGCTGAGCGGTGACCTGTGGAAGGCTCGTAGGAGGCTCGCCATGCGCGCACGCACACACCGACACGCTCGACTGCGCCGCCCGGTTGGTGCCGGCCGTCGTTGCGCGCTGGCGCTCTCCTGCCTGGCTCTCGCCGGTCTCGCTTCGGCCGGCTCGGGGAGCGCCGCCGCGTTCCGCTTCGGTCTCTCCGACTACGAACCGAGCACGTTCTCCGATCCTCGCGTCCGCGAGCTCGGGATCCATCTCGCCCGCGACGTGGTTCCATGGAACGCTGTGCTGAAGCCGCGCGAGCTCGTGCACGTGACGGACTGGCTGAGAGCCGTCAGGAGGGCGTATCACGTCACTCCCTTCATAACCTTCGAGCACGCCTCCAACAACAATCGCGGGCCGAGCCCGGCGCAGTACCTGAGCGCCTTTCTGCGCTTCAGGAAGCTGTTCCCGTGGGTGAAGGAGTTCTCCCCGTGGAACGAGGCCACCCATGCAACGCAGCCGACACAGCGCCACCCCAAGCTGGCCGCCGAGTACTACAACGTGCTCGTCGCCCACTGTCCCGGGTGCGAGATCGCAGCACCGGACACGCTCGATGCCGACGGGAACGTCGAGGCTTGGATCGAAACGTTCCTGCAGACCGCCCACCCGCGACCGACGATCTGGCCCTTCAACCCATACTCGAGCACCAGCACCGGCAATCCGACCTTGATCGAAAGCTTCCTGGCGGCGGTCCCCGGGCAGGTGTGGTTCAGCGAGGTCGGCGGAGTCGTCTGGTGGCGCTTCAAAGGCAAGCTGATCGACCACGGCGAAGCCTATGCGGCGAGGGTCGCCAGGAACATCTTCCAGCTCGCGAGACTGAGCCCAAGGATCACCCGGGTGTACTACTACCACTGGCGCTCACCGGGAAACCCGAAGCGGGGAGCCAGGAAGGCCACCTGGGACGCCGGACTCGTGCGCTCCGGCGGTGGCGCCCGCCCGGCGCTGCTCGTGATCGCGAGGGAACTCCACCGCAGCATCCAGAAATCGATCCCGAAGCTGTTCTAGGAACTGAGTTCGAGCACCGCTGCACGCCAGTCGCGCCAGTGGATCGTCACCGGACATGCCCGCCCGGACGCAGTCACCACGCACGCCCCGCGTTGCGTCGTCGCGGCGCGAGCACGCAAGCGCGGCGAGCCCTCACCGGCGAGCCAGACCGTCGTGTGCAGCGTGGCCTTCGCGGGCATTCTCATGCTCAGCCTGATCCCCGTCGCCGTCGTGCTCAGCGTCCAGGTCGTGCGGGCGAGGATGTGACCGTTCGCCTGCCTGTAGCTGCCGCTCAGGACGGCGCGGCGACCGGCTCCCCGCACCTTCGTAAAGGTCGGGGTGGCCGTTCTCCCGTGCGCCAGGCCCAGCGTCCACACGCTCGACAGCCCGTGCTGGCGCGGACGCAGCGCCAGCAGGTCGCGCCAACCGTCCGCGCCGCTCACCTTCACGGCGACGAGCCCCTGCGCCGAGCGCGGATCGCCGCCGCTGCTGCGCCCGCCGAGCTCCCACCACACGCCGCCCGCCCGGCCCCACACCAGGCCGCTCGACGCCAGGTCGCCGGCAAGCAGATCCTGGTTGTCAGCCGGCAGCGACGCGCGCGAGGCCTGCGTCCGCGGCCAGCGGGCGAGCGCGTCGGACAGCAGCCACAGCGTCAGGCCCTCGTACTGGTTCAGGGCCGCATAGCCGTCCATGATCGACGGGTTCCATTCCGTCCCCAGACCGGGGACGATCGGGAGCAGGTTGTCCCGCCGGAGCGGATATGCGGCCAACAGGTAGGAGACGGCACGGTCGGCGTAACCGCGCCAGGCGCTTGCGTCGGCCGGGTCGAGTGCTGCTCGCCTGGCGCCGAGCGCGGCGGCCGCCGCCTGGACCCATGACTGGTCCAGCGAGCGCCCCGACAGCGACAGCTGGCCGTCGGGCGCCATCATGTCGAGCGCATAGCGGTCGGCCTGACGGCGCAGTCTCGCGACCGCCGGGGTGAGCGCGCGCGGGGCGACTTCGCTGATCAGCTCGAGCATGAAGGTCGAGAACAGCTCGTAGGCGGGCGGCTCAGCGCCCGGATCCGACAGCTCGCGCACCCGCCCCCCCAGGGCGGACGTGGTGAGCGTGCCGCCCGCTCCGCTCCCGCTCCGCTTGGCCCGTTTGCGTTCGACCTCGCCTCGCTTTCGTGCCGCTTCGCGGCTTTCATACCCGGCGTCGCCGCTTTCGTGGCCCGCTTCGCGCGCGACGGATGCCAGCAGGGGCGCTCCCGCGTGGGTCACGGCCATCCTCAGATCGGTCTCGATCAGAGCCGCCACGGAGTCGCTCTCGCCAGCCAGCGAGCCTGGCGCGCCGCCGACGCCATCCATCAGCAACAGCGCCGCGCCGGCCGACCACACCAGACGCCAGTTGTCATAGCAGCGGGGCTCGATCAGGCAGGCGTTCCCGATCGGGGGACCGATCTGTCCAGCCCGTTGGATGAGCGGTCCCGCGGCTCGTTCCCAAACGCCGGCCGGGAGGTCGCCGCCCTGCCCATCGTGTATCACGGCGGCGATCGCGAGCAGGTTGAAGGGGTCGCTGGGCACGGGCAGGGTCAGCGCCGAGCGCAGGATGCGTTCGCCGGTGCCTTCCAGCGCGCTGTCCCCCGTTCGGCGGGCCACCTTCAACATCACGTCGGCGAGCATAATCACGCCGTAGTTGTCCCCCGTATCAGCCGCGTCGAGCGGGTC
>DASUDH010000230.1:0-6755 GCA_036275675.1 Solirubrobacteraceae bacterium
ACCGCAGGCGCAGCTCGTCCAGCTTGGCCCAGCGCGGGTCGGGAGCGCGCTCGTGGCGGTGCTCGGGCCCGACCTCGTCGAGGGGCGCCGCGCACACCGGGCACAGCCCCGCGCAGTCCTCGCGGCACAGCACCTGCGCCGGCAGCGCCAGTGCCAGGGCATCGCGCGCCCAGCCCGCCAGATCGAGCGTCTCATCCTGCACATAGGGGCTCGATAGCTCCTCCCCACCGTGCGGCCTGTCGACCTCGCGCGCGTCGATCTCGATCTCCAGAGCCGCGTCCTTCAGGCAACGCATGCACGCTCCGACGAGCGTCGCGCCGAAGCGCAGCCGCAGGGCATACCCATTGCCGGTCATGCGCGACACGTCGAGCCTCACCGGCACCTGCTCGGGGTTCGCGCCATAGCGCTCGCCCCCGAGCTTCAGCGGCTCGATCATCACCGCCAGATCGAGGCGCCGCCCCTCGCCCGCACTAAGACGCAGCCCTCCAAGATCCAGGTCGTGTGTCGCGACGCTCATGCCATCAGGTTACGCACAGATGCAGGCGCCGCCACCCCAAATCCGTGCCTGCGGTCTGCCTCGATCGACGCCCGGCCGGGTCGAGACGCACGGGCAGGGTGCGCACGAGCTCGTGGCAGCGTCCGCACGATCCGGAATGTCCAGTGGGGTGCACCGCGAGCGCTGGCTCGCCCATCCCGTCCCGCTAGGACCAGCCGCTCAGCCGTCTGAGGGCAACTCGCGCTTGAGCACCTTGCCGGTCGAGTTGCGCGGCAGCTCGTCCACGAACACCACCTCGCGCGGCACCTTGTAGCGCGCGAGGTTGTGCTTCACGTACTCCTTCACCGTCTCCTCGTCGAGGCCCGAGCCGTTGCGCAAGACGACGAATGCCTTCAGGCGCTGGCCGAAGCTCGCGTCCTCGACGCCGATCACCGCCGCCTCCTCGATCGCCTCGTGATCGGCGAGCAGGTCCTCGACCTCGCGCGGGAACACGTTCTCCCCGCCCGAGACGATCATCTCGTCGTCGCGCCCGTCCACGAACAGGCGCCCGGCGCTGTCGATATGGCCCATGTCGCCAGTGCTCATCAGCCCACCGACGATCTCCTTGCCGCCGCCGCCGGTGTAGCCCTCGAAGACCATCTCGTTCGCCGCGAAGATGCGCCCACGCTGACCTCGGGCGACCTCGCGGCCCTGCTCGTCGAGCAGCTTCACGACCGTGCCCAGCGGCGGCTTGCCGGCAGTGCCCGGCGCGGAGCGCAGGTCCTCGGGGGTCGCGATCGTCGCCCACGCCACCTCGGTCGAGCCGTACAGGTTGTAGAGGACATCGCCAAAGGCGTCCATCACGCGCGTGGCCAGCTCGCCCGGCAACGCTGAGCCGCTGGCGGCGATGATCTTCAGGGAGCGCGTGTCGTACTTTGCGATCGTCTCCGGCGCCAGCTCCAAGATTCGCTGCAGCATCACCGGCACGACCGCGAGCGCGGTGGCGCGGTGTTGGGCGATGGCCCGCAAGGTCTCCTCTGGATCGAAGCGCCGGCGCAGCACGATCGTCGAGGACAGGGGCAACGCGAGCGTGAAATGGCCGAACCCCCAGGAGTGGAACATCGGCGCCGCGATGACCGTCGTCTCGCGCGCCTTCAGCGGGATCTTCGAGAACAGCGCCGCCAGCGGCTCGATCGAGTCCGGCTGTTTGCGGGCCGCCCCCTTGGGCGCTCCGGTCGTACCGGAGGTGAGGATCACCACCCGGCCTGGCTCGCCCGGCGGGGTTAGGTCAACCTTGCTGCCCCTCGCGATCAAGTCCTCCAACAACGGATCGGCCGACTCCACGCCCGGCTCGCTCCAGGCGACGAAGCGCCTGCGCCCCTCGCCTCCATCGCCGACGAGGTTGGCGAAGTCGGCGTCGTAGACGAGGCCGGCCGGGCCCTCGCGATGCATTACATCGGCGATCTGAGGCCCGGCGAATGCCGTGTTCAAGTACAGCGCGCTGGCGCCCAGCTTCGAGCAGGCGACCGTCGCCTCGACGAAGCCGCGGTGGTTGCGGCACATGATCGCCACCCCGTCGCCTTCCTTGATTCCCGCGGCGCGCATTTCGTGGGCGAGCGCGTTGGTGCGCAGGTGCACCTCTTCGAAGCTAAGCGTGCCGCGCTCGTCGATCAGCGCCGCGCGGTGCGGAAAGCGGGCGGCCGAGCCGGTGTAGGCGGCGGCCGGCGTCGGTCCCCAGCGCTTGAGCGCCACGACCGACCTGACCGCCCGGTCGGGTCTGACCGGCGTAAGGATGCCGGTGCCCAGAAACACCTTGGCGACTTCCAGTCGATACCTCAGAGGCGAGCTCACCGCGAGCACCCTACCCAAATGCGGGGTCCTACCCAAATGCGGGGTGCTACGCGCGCGCGTCAGCTGACTTCAGCGGGTTCGTCCTTCCCCTGCAGGCGCTCGCGCCCGCGCTGCACGGCGGCGATGAACTTCGACAGGTTGACCTCGAGCGTGTTGAGGATCTCATCCGCATAGTCCTCGGCGCCGAGCCTGATCTCGCGCTCGCGTGCCCTGGCGTCCTCGACGATGTCCTCGGCGGCGCGCTCGGCCTGCTTGGTGACCTCCTCTTCGCCGACCAGACGCTCCTGGCGCTCGCGCGCCTCCTTGACGATCCGCTCCGCCTCGCGCTTGGCCTCGGCGAGCATCTCCTGGCGCTCCTTCACGATCCAGCGCGCCTGCTTGATCTCCTCGGGGATCGTCGCCCGCATCTGGTCGAGGATGTCGTAGATCTCCTCCTTGTCGACCCTCACCTGGTCGGTCAGGGGCACAGGCTTGGCGTTGTGCACCAGGTCGTCGAGCTTGTCGATCAGCACCAGCACGTCCATCAGCGGTCACCTCCGTGGAGCGTCCCGCCCCACGTCATATGAGCAGAGTTTGGTGGTCTCACGTCAACCAAGGTTCGTCAGCGCCGCAACTCTTCCTGCAAGCGCTTTGCCACCTGTTGCGGCACGAGATCGTCGATTCGCCCGCCGAACGTCGCGAGCTCCTTGACTCCGCTCGAGGACAGGAAACTGTATTGCGGGCTCGCCATCAGATACACCGACTCTATCTCGGGATCCTGCCTGCGGTTGAGCTGGTTCATCTCGAACTCGTACTCGAAGTCCGAGATCGCCCGCAATCCCTTGACGATCGCCTTCGCTCCCACGCGCCTCGCGAACTCCACGACCAGCGTGTTGAACGACTGCGCCCGCACGGCCGGAAGGTCGCTGAGCGCCTCCTCGATGAATGCCATCCGCTCGTCGATGCCGAACAGCGTCGCCTCCTTGCGCACCGAGCGGTTCACGACCGCCACAACCACCTCGTCATACAGGTCCGCGGCGCGTCTGATCACGTCCAGATGGCCGTTGGTTATCGGGTCATAGGAGCCCGGACACACCGCTATCGACTTATCGATGCTCATCATCGCCCTCTGTGAGGTGACGGTGGATTGTGATCACGGTGTCCCCATAGCGTCTCTCCCGTACAACCTCGAACGGCAGCTCGATCGGAGCGCGCCGATCGCTCTCGACGACCACGCGCCCTCCGGGCGCGAGCAGCGCCGGCAACAGCGCCGACAGCCCGCCTCCCAGCTCGCGTGCGTGTCTGTATGGAGGGTCCACGAACACGAGATCGTATGTTTCGCCGCCTCGGCGTGCGGCGCGCAGCGCCGCGAGCGCATCGCCCGCCCTCACCTGCGCCTCGGGCGCGGCGAGTCCGAGTTGCGCAAGATTAGCGCCGAGCGCCTGCAGCGCTGCCGCGTCGCGCTCGACGAACACGACCCGCTCGGCGCCCCTCGAGAGCGCCTCTATCCCGAGCGCTCCGGTGCCGGCAAACAGGTCGAGCGCAACCGTGCCCTCGAGCTCGCCGAGCATCGAGAAGGTCGCCTCGCGCACCCGATCCGAGGTCGGCCGGGTGCTCGTGCCCCCCCGCGGCGCCGTCAAGCGCCGCCCGCGCAAGCGTCCGGCGATCACCCTCAAGACCCGCTCCACAACAGATGGTGCGATCGAGGTCGTCGGGCCGTCATGCCGGGATCGGCTGCAGCGCATCCGCGCCGAACATTCCCTGGAGCGCCTCGCCGAGCAGCGCATGCAACGGGCCGCACAGCCGCGGATCCTCCGCGAGGATCACATGCGCTCGCGCCCGTGCGCGCTCGAGCAGCTCGGCGTCCTCCGGCAGGCTCGCGAACTTGAACTGGCCGAGTCCCGACTGCCTCGTCCCGATCAGCTCGCCCTCCTTGCGCAAGCGCAAGTCGATCTCGGCAAGCCGGAACCCGTCAGAGTGCTCCACGAGCGCCCGCAAGCGCGCGGAGCCGGGCGGTCCGACGAGCAGGCACACGGAGCGGCGCTCTCCGCGCCCGACCCGTCCGCGCAACTGGTGCAACTGGGAGATCCCGAACCGCTCAGCGTTCTCCACGAGCATCACCGTCGCGTTCGGCACGTCCACGCCCACCTCGATCACGGTGGTCGCCACGAGCACATCCGCCCGCCCGGACGCGAACGCCTCCATCGCCTGCTGCTTCTCGCGCGGGCGCATCTGACCGTGGAGCAGCGCCAGGCGCCGGCCAACGAGCTCCCCGCGTCGCAGGCGCTCGAACTCCGCGGTCGCGGCGCGCGCCTCGCCGCCGCCCTGCGCTCCTCCGCCGCCGCCGTCCTGCCCCTCCTCGACCAGCGGACACACGACATAGCCCTGGCAACCCGCGTCCAGCTGCTCGCACAACAACCGGTAGGCATCGGCTCGCCCGCTCTCGCCTGCCACGATGCGCGTGTCGATCGCTTGACGGCCACACGGCAGCTCGCGCAGCACGCTGCGATCGAGATCGCCGTGGCGCGCGAGCGCGAGCGTCCTGGGGATCGGGGTCGCCGTCATGTGCAGCATGTGCGGATCGCCCTTGCATTCGAGCGCCGCCCGCTGGCGCACACCGAAGCGATGCTGCTCGTCGACCACCGCCACGGCCAGCTCGTGGAAGCGCACGCCCGGCTCTATCAGGGCATGGGTCCCGACCACGAGCGACAGCTCGCCGCTCGCGAGCTTGCCGAGGGTGTCCGCACGCCGGCCCGCTGCGGTCGACCCTGTCAGCAGCGCCAACGTCACAGGCTCTGAGCCGAGCAGCCGCTGCACGGTCGCGAAGTGCTGCTCGGCGAGCGTCTCCGTCGGCGCCATCAGCGCCGCCTGCGCGCCGTGCTCGACGGCGCGCAGCATCGCCCACAACGCCACCACCGTCTTGCCGCTCCCGACCTCTCCCATCAACAGCCGCTGCATCGGGCTCCCGCGTTCGAGGTCCCGCCCGACCGTCGCTATCGCCGTGCCCTGGTCGCCCGTCAACCGGAACGGCAAGACCTCCTCTAGCCAGCGCTTGCTCAACGTCGGCGGGTCCCGCAACGGCTGCGCCCGCGCCTGCTCCGCGCGCCGGCCGCGGCGCACCAGGAACGCGAGCTGGGTCAGCAGCAGCTCCTCGAGCGCGAGTCGCTGGAGTCCCTCGCGCGACTCCTCGCCGGCGCCGGCGAAGTGCATCGCGGCGAGCGCCGCACTGCGCCCCGGCAGCCGCTCGGCGACCCGGACCCTCGCTGCGAGCGGCTCGACGAGGTCGCCGAGTCCGTGTCTTGCCTCGCGCACGAGCGTGAGGATCTGGGTGGAGCTCACACCCTCGGCCGCCGGGTAGTGGGCGACCGACCGCGTCTCCTCGGAGCCGATGTCCGCGCCGACCGCATGATGGGACACACGGAAGCGCCCGCCGCGATCGGCCCTGCCGTGCAACACCAGACGCGTGCCCCGCGGATAGCGGCCCACGAGCCACGGCTGGTTGAAGAACGTCGCTCTCATCGACCCGGTCTCGTCGAACACGGTCGCCTCCACGAGCCCGCGCATCCCGCGCCGGCGCACCGGCCGGCCGGCGATCGAGCGCACCTGCACCGCCACGGTCGCCTGCTCGCCCGCTTGCAACTGCGCCACGGTACGCGCCTCGCGATGGTCGCGCGGCAGGTGCTCCAGCAACTCCCCGACGGTGCCCACACCGAGCGCCGCCATGCCGTCGGCCAACTTGCCGGACGGGAGCTCCAACGAGGCCCGCAGGCGCGACGGCCTCGGCCAGCGTACAGGCGCATCCAGCATCTCTGCCCAACCGAGCCGCCGCGACTCGGCGAACCCGCGCGGACCGTCGCGACAGCTATCCGCGAGGGCACTGCCTTGCGCGCCGGTTGCGGTTGCGCTGGTGTGCGACATCTCCCTCGGAATGATGATTCGCCGGGCGGTCGCCTCGATGGCGTGTCCCATCGAGAAGGCGCGCCGACGGCGTGCTACTCAGCGGCGAGCAGCCACCAGTAGGCGGACTGTCCACCGTCGCACAGCTCCAGCTCCACCTCGCCGTCCATCAGCGCGCCGACCTGCTTCAGCTCGAGCGGTGCGTCCGCGCCCGCGAGCACGCTTATCAGCTCCGCGTCCGTCGCGAGCGCCCGCAACACCGCGAGCAGCGTCTCGCGCGGTTTGCCCCATGCGACCACCTGCTCCTCGACGAACCCCACCGCCTCCCCCTGTGCGAAGCGCCCTTGCGCGTCGGGGCGCGCCGCCTGTGCCACCGCGCCGGTGTGCAGCGCGTCGAGCGCCTCGTCCATCGCGCGCGCGTTCTCGCGCACGCCGCGATCGCCCTGCAGAGCCACCGCCGCCGCGAGACCCGCCTGCTGGCTCGTCGCGTTCACGACGAGCACCTGCTTGTCCGACAGCTCGGCGGCGCGCTCCGCCGCCATCACCACGTTGG
>DASUDH010000231.1:0-11678 GCA_036275675.1 Solirubrobacteraceae bacterium
CTCTCGAACAGGTCTTTCCGGTTCGCTTCGAGGGGCGCGAGCCCGACGATCTCGACGGTCTCGACGGCATACTGGCGATCGGCAATGGAGATGGTGGACAGTCAAATGCACCGGCTGGAGGGCCGGACGCGATGGCCCAGCGGTGTCCTTGCCTGGTCGTGTTCCCACAGACGGCTGGCGCGGTGGGGTCGGGGATCGTCATCGAGCTCGCGGCAGACACGCAGCTGGCGCGCCCGCTCAGGGAGCGCAGGCTGTCAGAGGAATGCGGTCCGGCGGCGCTCTCGGCTTCACCCCTGGGAGGGGACTGCGTACTCGCGTGCGCCGACGGGTGCCCAGTCTGGTGGCGCCGGCCCGGGCGCTCGAACTGGGCGCACTACAGCGCCTTCTGTCCGGAAGAGCTCGGTGCGAACGAAGCGCTGCGCGATCAGCTCAGAGCCGGTCGCTTCATGGGTCTCGTGCCGCTTCTGCACCTGCTTCGTCACATCTGCCGGGAGCTCGCCTGGGAGGAGCGTCCGCTGGCGGCGGCGTTCGTGGTCGACGACCCCAACCTGCACCGCAGCTCGTACGGCCATCTCGGTTATCGCGAGCTGATCGCTCACGCCGACCGTCATGGCTATCACCTCGGTCTGGCGACCGTCCCGCTGGATGGCTGGATGTCCAGCAGGCGTGCAAGCGCGTTGGTGAAGAGCAGCCCTCGAGCCCTGTCGCTGTTGATGCACGGCAACGACCACGTCGCGGGTGAGCTCGGCCGTCTCACCGACGATCGCCTGGCGGAGAGCGTGCTCGCCCAGGCGCTGCGCCGCACCTTGGCGCTCGAACGACGCTGCGGAATCGCGATCGAGCGGGTGATGGTGCCTCCGCACGAGGTGTGCTCTGCGACCGCGCTCTCCGCGATGTTCAGGCTGGGTTTCGAGGGCGCCTGTATCGGTCGCCGCCATCCGTGGCGCGACAGTGGCTCGCTCTCAAAGTTCGCCTCGGCGCCGCTAATCAAGTGGCATCCCACCGATCTCATCGACGAAGGCCTGCCGATCCTTCCGCGTTACCCGATCGACCGTTCCCGCGAGGATCTCGTCTTCCGTGCGCTCTTGGGCCAGCCGCTGATCCCGTTTGCCCACCATTGGGACTTCGCAGATGGTCTGGATCTGCTCGAGCAGGTCGCGAGCGATATCAACAGCCTTGGCGATGTCCGCTGGGGTTCGATCGGCTCGATCGCTCGCAACTGCTTCTTCACCAGGCGCACAGGACAGACGCTGCACGTGCAGATGCACTCGCGGCGGGTCGTCGTAGATATTCCCCAAGGGGTGTGCGCCGTGCAAGTGAGCGCCCCCAGCCTGACCGCCGACGGGCCGCAGCGACATCTTGCATACGGCGAGGCGCGTGTCGCGCTCGCCAACGTCGAGGGCCGCTGGATGTCGGACGCGCTGCCCGTCACCCCGGCGACGCCGATCGAACTGGCGCTCACCCCCAAGCGTCCGCTGGACCCGGCGACGGTCCCCAATCCGCCTCGCACGCCGTGGCCGATCGTGCGCCGCTTGCTTGTCGAGGGCCGTGATCGCTCTCGGCCACTCCTAGGGCGCTGAGCTGAGCGCGCTGGGCGCTCAACCCACGCTTAGAACGTCTTCAAAATAGGCGTTGCGTCCGGGGTGTTCATGGACCAAGCTGGGCGCCGCGGGCGTCGAAGCGCATGCTGGTGGCACGTGCGAGACGGCACGTGGCGATCCAGCGCCGTGTCCAGGGACGAATCCGGGCGTGCCGATCTTTTTAAGACGTTCCAAGACCACCAAAAAGCCGCCCTGCGGGCGGCCGTTTGGCGAAACTCATCGAACCTGCTTGCGCAGTCCCCGTTTAAGGATTTGATTTGCAGCCGGCCGCGGGATTGCTCGGGCCAACGGTGTAACCCCCGATGTGTCCCGGATAGCCCGCATCTCCTCCGTTGCCACCAAGGCACGCCGCGGTCAACTCCTGAAGGTCGCCATAGTCGACGACACGCGGTACCTCATAAGCCTGAGATGTCATTTGATCGTCCATGAGAGCGTTCCTTTATCAATTAGTGTCCGGCCCGCTCGTGTCGGAACGGCCGACTACACGATTCAGAATAAAGGAAAGCTCCACCCGGTCAAGGCGGAAAAACGTAGTAGCAAATCAATCCGGGTCTGCGTCCACCGCAGCCAACGCCTGCGCTCGACAGTGCGTGTCAGGCAGACGAGGTTTGTAGCCTAACGCTTGCCGCGCTGAGCTTCAAGTCCCGCGGAAGTGGATCGCGCCCGGGGTCGGCCTGCGCCCGCAACCAGCACTCAGCGGTCACCAGCCGCCAGGTCTGGTGCATCCAGCGGAAGGGACCGCCAGCGCGCTCGTAGTCGCCCTGCAACAGGACTTCACGCACCCCGTCGAGCTCGACGTATGCGCGCAGCTCGGCTCGCGGGTCGCACAGCAGCGCGTGGACGGCTGCGCCGTCGGGGCCCGTCAAGCAGTCGACGATCAACGAGTCAAACCAAGCCTTAGCCGGTCGCAGCCTGACCGAGTCGGGCAGCAGGCCCGCCATGCTCGCGCGCAGGATCGGGCGATTGCGATGGCGGTCGAAACTTGCCTCGGGGGCCAGCCGCAAGCCCAGCTCGAGCAGGTCGAGGTCGAACAGAGGGTGACGGGCCTGCACGCCCGCGAGCGCGCCGCGCTGGCGCTGGTGCTCGAACACGCCGGTTTCCTCGACGCCTCGTGTGAGCCCGTGTGCCGTGTGCGCCCACCAACGCGGACCATCGAGTCGCTTCCATGCGAGCGGGTCCGCCGCATCGCGCAGCTCGCGGATGCTCGCAGGCGTCAACCACGTGGGGACTTCGCTTCCTTGACGCAGCCGCCGAAGCGGGGAGTGAACGCGGTACGGCAGGGCCCCGGCGAGCGCCAGCTCGCCGAACACCCGGGCAACCTCGCGTCGCGCGGGCCGATCGCCGGCTCCAGGCAGTTCGAGCGCCAACGTCAAGGCACGCAAAGCACGGCCCGTGCGGAGACGGTCGGCGAGCAGATGGGAGCGCGCCCCGAACAGCTCGTCCCCGCCGTCTCCGCCGAGCGTACGCCGGATGCCGGATGCCGCCGCTGCACGCAGCAGCGGCAGCGTCCAGAAGTCCCCCCACGCGACCAGCGGTGTCTCCCACGCTCGTTGATGCTCGACGGCGCTCGCCAGCAGCCCGCCGGGTCGCACCTCGGCGGTGACGCCGGAGAGCCGCAGGGTGGCGCGCAGCTCCTCGATCAGGCTCGACTCGTCGACCAGTGGATGCTCGGGGAAGACGCCCGTGTAGGCGTCTATGCGTCCCGGTGCCTGCTCTGTCGCGAGCGCAGCCACCGCCGCCGAGTCGAGTCCCCCGCTCATCAGCACGGCCGTGTGGCGATCCGGGTCGAGCCTGCGGCTCACCGCTCGGGTGAGCGCATCGCGCACGCTGCGCGCAAGCTCCGGCGGTGGCAGCTCGAGCGGCTCTGAGAAGCGTGGCGCCCACCAGCGCTCTTCACGGGTGCAGCTGCTGTCGAGCAGCAGGACCGACCCCGGGTTCAGGCGGCGAACCCCGGCGTAAAGCGTTCCCGATCCGGGTCGTCCGCTTACCGCTATCCAGTGCGCCACGCCGGTCCGGTCCGGCTCAGGACGCGTCGGTAGCAGCGCGAGCAGGTCGCGGAGCTCGCTCGCGAAGCACAGCCTCCCCGATGCTTCGTGGAGGTAGATCGAGCCGACCCCGAGCTGGTCGCGTGCGAGCAGCCCGGCGCCGTGGCGCGCATCCCACAGCAACACTGCGAAGTCGCCTCTCAGACGAGCGAGCATGCCTCGGCCCCAGCATTCGTAGGCGAGCGCGAGCAGTTGCTCCTCGGTCGAGCCGGGCGGCGCGCCCAGGTCATCTGCAAGCTCGCGTGCGTTGTCGAGCTGCCCGTCCACCAGGCACAGCAGCTCGCCGCCGTTCGCCGCCGGTCCGTCGTGGGCGATCAGCAGTGGCCCCAGATCGACGGTCCTGGCTCGCTGCGGCGCGAGCGCGAGCGCCACGCGCGAGCGATCGGCCCGCCCGCTCGGGTCGAACACGCCCGCCAGCCGCCGCGTCATGGCGAGCGTTCGAGCCGGGAGACGATCGCCTCCCCGAGCCGCGACGCGTCGACCGCGGGACCGGCGACGATCCGCTCGGCGACGCCGCCGGCGGCGAGCGCGCAGACATCCAGCAGACCGCGCAGTCGCTCGGGACTCCTGAGCACGAAGTTGAATGTGGCAGCGAGCAGCGCGCGCGCGTCGGCGATCGCCTCGAAACGCGGCTGCTCAGGTCCGCCGGAGCGGCGATCGAGGAAGAACAGGGCCTCGAGCGGCGCCGGCTCGGTCGCCGCCGGCACGTGCACGAGCCGCTCGCGCGAGTTGACCCCCAGCAGCTGTCCGTCATGCTGCTCGTCATGCGCGCCGGTCAGCGGGTCGGACCGGCGCCCCTCGATACGAGCGGCCTCCTCGTGGTCGAGACTGGCGACAGGCGAGCCCGGGTGTCCGATCAGCGCACCGTCGCGACATTCGATGGCGAGCACGTCATCGGTGAGGAAGCTCGCCCCTCTGCGACACAGCTCGAGCGCCACCGACGTCTTGCCGGCTCGCGAAGGCCCCAGGCATGCAATGGCTCGCCCGTCCAGTAGGACAGCGCTTGAGTGCAGGACCTCCAGTCCGCTCAATACCGCGGCGAAGGGCAGCACCTGGGCGACCAGCAGCCGCTGCCACGCGGCTTCGGAGCTCGCTCCCGGCGCGCACGACACCGTGCGTCCGTCGGCGGAGAGCACGTTGGCGCCGTAGCTCGGACCCCAGATCAGGTACCCCGCCTCGGGGTGCGCCTCGATCTGGAAGTTGATCGTGTCATCGCGCTCGCGTTCGTCGCACAGCAGCTCGCCTGCGCCGGGCCAGCCCGCTGCCGTCGCGTCCGCAAAACCTCCATGCAGAAACAGCTCGCGACCGCTTGCCGCTGCTCGAGATCGCTCGAGGAACGGGATCGGCTGCTCGGCATAGACATCCAATCCGAACACCGTGGAGCGTCGACCGGTCCCCGTGGCGTGATCTCCGGCGGCACACGCCTTATGCGGGTCCGAGTGCACCGCCGGCTAGAGCTCGACGAGCCGGACGAAGGACCCGTCTCCGGGAGAGAGGACCGCCTGGCCGGCGTGCTCGACCCAAGCGTGGGCGAGGAAGTCGGGGGTCGACCGCGCCCCGATCACCAGCTGCGCCGCGATCCCGCGGCGGCCAAGCAGGCGTGTCAGCACGAGCGAGCGCGCGAGACAGCGCGTATCGCCCGGAACCAGCGCCAGCGTACGCGCCACCGCACGACCAAGGCGGCGAGCTTCCGTGAGCGCGTCTCGGTTCTCGGAGGCGCTCAGGCCCGCGGGCGCGCGTCCTCGCAGGTCGGCGACCACCGCGGTGATCGGAGCCCGTCGCAGCGCGCGACGCGCATGCGCGTAAGCGGCCAGGATCTCGGCTATCAGTCGCACCCGTTCGCGCTGACTCAGCGGCCGGTCGGCCGGCATGCTGCGGACGGGCATGCGATCCAGATCAGCTGAGCCCAACGTCGATCTCGATGAGTCCGCGCTCCAGGAGCACGTCGCAGAGCTCCTGCATGTCCCGCTCGACCACTGCCTCGGGCTGATCGTAGCCGGCGGCCACCTCCGCCACCGCGTCGCCCACGCTTGTAGCTTGCTCGAGCGCTTCGAGCATCCTGCCCGCGGTCGCGTTGAGCCCGTGGTACTTGCCGGTCTCGAGGTTGAGCACGACCGTCTCCGTGGGGAAGCTGCGGTAGACCACGTGCTGGGGCACCTTGACGCTCGACGTCAATAGCGAGGGTGTATCGGGCATGGTGTCTGGGGTCATGATGAAGCCTCCACGAGCGGTTGGTCAGTACTCGATGATCGTCCCGCGCCGCTGGGCGAAGCGGATGGCGCCACCGAGCACGAGCGTCGCTGCCGGCATCAGCACGCAGGCGAACAGGCCGAGCTTCAGCAGCGAAGCGCTCGGGGAGTCGCCGAGCGAGCTGTTCACGAGCAGGTGGCGGAGCACGTCTGTGGCCGGTGTGAAGGGTTGCAACTTTGCCGCGGTCTGCAGCCAGTGTGGCAGGAGCGATACCGGAAAGTAGAGGCCACCGACGATCGAGATGAGGGCGATCACCCAGCTCGTTGCCACGGTGCCCTGCTTGATGACGACTGTTAGCGCTGCGAAGAGCAGTCCGAAGGGCAGAAAGGACAGCAGCGCCAGCGCCATCACGGGCACGCTCAGCGGCACCGTCGACCAATGCAGTCGCAGGCCGAAGAGCAGGCAACCCATCCCGAGCGTCAGCGCCGCGAGCACGAATGAGTAGAGCAGCGGGAAGAGCGTCATCGCCATCACGCTGCGAACGGCGCCGAACGGCGAGAGCAGCAGGCGATCGAAGGTGCCTGCCACCAGCTCCTGACGGACGAGATCGGGGATCGAGAAGCACGAGTACATGACGCTCACGAGCGCGATCCCGACGACCACGAAGCCGAAGTAGCTCCCGGGCGAGCCGAAACCCCTGACGTGCACGAGCCGCGAGACGTAGTAGAAGAGCGTGAGGCTGAACACGGCCGTGAGCGCTTGACTGACAAGGCGGGTGCGATAGGACAGGTAGACGTGCAGGTCGCGCCGCATCACGGCCAGGAAGGCGTGTCCGGCGAGGATCGCGTCGCTCATGCGCTCACCAGCCCGCCGCGCTCCAGGATCCAGCGTGTGTGGAAGCGCATGTCCAGGTGCTCGCCGCTGGGCGAGCACCACAGAACCGCCCCGTCGCGGGCGAGGAGCCGGTCGATAGCGGCGTTCAGGAGGGCTGTGCCCTCGGCATCGAGGCTGGTCAAAGGCTCGTCGAGCAGCACGACCTCTGGTTCTGGGAGGAACGTCATCGCGATGCGCAGTCGTTGACGTTGGCCCATCGACATCCGGTCCACGCGCCGGCCCGCCAGCTCGCTCAACTCGAAGCAGTCAATCGCCTCCTCGATCGAGCGGCGAAAGCGCTCGCGCGGAACCATCGCGATCCGCGCCCAGAACTCGAGCTGACGGCGCACTGTGAGCCGCGCGTACAGTCCGCGGTCGCCGGCCGGCAGGAGGGAGACAAGGCGCCGATGGCGCGTCGGGTTGTGGCGGGCGCTCACCCCCCAGATCTTCACGTCCCCGCCGTCGGGCTCGATCAAGCCGGCGGCGATCCTCAGCATGGTGGTCTTGCCCGCGCCGTTGCGGCCCCCGACCCAGGTCTTGGTCGCAGGCTCCAAGGTCAGCGTCAGCCGGTCGAGCACGGGGGACTGGTCCTTGCTCCAGCGCTTGCTCACGCCGCGCAGGCTCAGTGGGCGCGCGTCGGCGGTGTCCGACTCGTACCCGTCGAGCGGCACGGCGCTTCCGAAGAGCTCGTCGGTCGAGCCCGACGGCGCGACTGCGCTCAGCGAGCGCGGGGTCATGAGAAGACCTCATGGGCGGCCGTCTCGTCGAGCTCGAGCGTCCGTTCGATCAGGTCGGCGAGCTCTTCGGGTCTGTCTGCTTCACCGGCCTCGAGTGTCACAAGCGTCGCGGAGCTCATCAGCTCCGCGTACAGGGAGAAGCGGTGGCGTTCGCGCTCTGCTTCGCTTGACAGTCCGAGCATGTAAGGGGCCAGCGGCAGCGGACTGGAGGGCAGCCGCTCGGCCCGCAAGTGGAGGTGGCGACCGCGCTCGAGCAGGCATACAAGCCTTACCGGGCGATCTCCCCGGGTCGTATTCCTGGCAGCGACCCAGCGCTCGCCGGCGAGTGTGCCGAGCATCGTGCCGAGCGCGCGAGTCTCGGTGACGCTCCCGGCGATGTTCATGTGGGGCGCGCCGGGATGGGCGCGCACGCCGGTGGGAGTAAGGCTCAGCGTCAGCACGTCGTCGGCGAACAGCGGCCATCCACGCTGCATCAGCTCGAGGGCGAGCGTCGTCTTGCCCATGCCGCTGGAGGCCGCCACCGCGACTACTCCCGCGGGTGACTCGACCGCACTGGCGTGCAGCGCCTCGTACCCGCTGGCGAGGCTCACGTTGGGCAGTATCCGGCCGAGCAGGGCTTGCTGCCAGTGCAGCCCGTCTTGCCACGGCGCGCAGTGGAGCGTCCTGTGGGGGGCATCGAGCCTGTAACGGGCTCGCTTACCGTAGGTGAACAGTGTGTCGCCATCCGTTCCCCGCTCGATCGTGAGGTCGGCGCCGTCGCCGAGCGTGCCCCGCCACTGCGGCGGCCCGTCGGGGCCGCTCCAGCAGGCGTCCAGCTCATGCGGAGAGCTCAGCTCCAGTGCGAGCGCTGGCAGCACCTCGGCCGTCTGCGGCGTCATCCCAGGTAGGGGGAAGGAAGAGTGCAGCTGGAGGCCATAGGCGACGTAACGTGTCCTCATCGCTCGTTAAAAACTCCAGGCACACGGATATTCTTCCGTGTTCTGCAGCTGGAACTAGCGGCCCGGCTATTTGCCGTGTGTGCCGTGAGTGTGACCGTGTTTGGTGCGACGGAGCTTGATTTTGCCCGAGCCTTTACAGCTGTGGTAAGCGCGGCTTCCCGACAGCCGCTGGTTGAGGACCGTGATGGCGAGGACTTTGATCCTGAAAGAGCCACTTGGGAGGTTTCTGAGGACGATCGGCTTTTTCAGCTTCTTGAGGCTGCGTATGTCGACGACCTTGTGGCCGTTGACGTGGATGACGACCTCCTTGAGCGGATCGTAGGCCGGGTCGCGCAACACGATCTTGAGCGTGCGCCGCCTCACGCACTTATGCGGGGTAGGCAGCCCCACCGTCTGGCGGAAGCTGATCTGACCCGTCGTGGTGCTGCCGGCGGCGCCTTCGTGCGGCGCGATGGCGGGGAGGGGCGCGATCGATGCGGAGTCCGTGCAGCCGTAGGTTACGTGGGCGCTGGATCCGTCGGCGGCGATCGTCGGTTGGGAGTTGCTGCCGGGTGCGCTGAAGCAGACGCGCAAGAAGCGCGATCCGGTGGAAGATTGGAGCACCCGCCACGCGGTAGGCCCGAGCGTGGGGTTGAGAGCGCACGATCCTTCGAAGTACCACTGGTGAAGGCCGAAGTAGGACCCGTCGGCCTGCAGGCGCATTTCGGTCCACATGTCCTCGTTGACGGGATGCGAGCACTGCGCGAACTTCGTCGGCGAGGTCACGACCCCCCTGAACGTACTGCCCGGTTGCGCCTGGATGTCGACCGCGCCGCCGTTGAACGACCACACGCCTTCGATCGCCGGGGTGGCGGTGGCGGCGCTGACGCCGAGGCATAGGAGCACGGCCGCAGGGAGCGCGAGCAGCAGCGACCGTGCAGCTTTGGGGTTGAAGGATCGGTTCACGAAGAGCACCTCTGACGAGTGGTCGAAGGAAGATTGGGCACTGCCCGACAACAACTTCCGGATGGGACTCTTTCTTTTGCCGCGACAAAGCTCGGTCGCGAGCTCTGCATCGTCGGGCTCAGGCCTTGAGCAGCTCGCGGATCACGTTCGGGCCGTCGAGCGCCGCGCCGCGTACCCGTATCCGGATCGGCTCCTTCGCCACGTCCTTCACCAGCCGTCCGATGTCGGAGGTCATCGAGCTCATGCTCGTCGGCTCGGCGTCGAGCGCGGCCACGAGCGCCCTGTGGTCATAGCCCATCGTTTCCAGACGCTCGTCTCCGAGGAAGCGCAGATAGCGGCGGCACCACTCCTTGCGCAACGGGTTGGCGAGCGTGCCCTTCCACTTCTGCTCGGGCTCGGTGCTGAGCGCCGTATAGCGCTTGCGGCCGGTGGGGTCGCCCATCCGTCCGCCGAGCTCCACTTGCGAGAAGCGGCTGAGCGCGTCGGGCTCGAACTCGATCTCCAGATAATCGGTGAGTCGCCTCCAGTGGTCCTCGCCGGCGAGGAGATCCTCGAAGCGGACCGCGTGGGCACGAGAACGGTTGGCCGAGTATGCCGCGGCGAGCCGGGGCAGGCCGACGAACAGGTCCTGGCGGAACAGCGTCGGGTGCCATGGTTCCCAGGTCTCGATGATCGAGGAGACGATGCTCAGCGGATTGCGCCACAGGAAGATGAACTTCCCTTCGGGGAACAGCTCCATGATCTCCTCTGCCACGAAGCAGTAGGCGGGCGACTTGTCCAGGAAGTAGCGCTTGCCCCCGTTGGCCGATCCCTGGGCTGCCTTCTCGTACAGGCGCAGCACGCATCCGCGCAGCTCCTCGCGGTAGTCCTCGCTGCCGTTCGGCAGCAGGGCGCAGAAGTCCTCGATCGCATTGACCATCAGCCGGTGCTGGTACTCAGCCTCGACACCCATGCGTCGGAAGGTGTAGGCGTGGGGGAGCAGCAGCCACGGCTCGGAGACCGTCGCGACCTGCTCGTGCGCGGCCACGATCCGCTGGAGCAAGGTCGATCCGCTGCGCACGATTGAGAAGATGAAGATCGGCTGTACGGCCATATCTGTCGCAGCAGCAACGGCGCCGGGCCGGCCCGACTTGCGTAGCTGGGTCGCTCGACGCAAGTTCATAGTGTCTCGTGACGTTTCTGATTGATGTCCACCTGCCTGGTCACCGGAGGCGCGGGTTTCCTGGGATCGCACCTGTGTGATGAGCTGCTGGCGCGGGGAGAGCGGGTGATCTGCGTGGACAACCTCGAGACGGGAACGCTCGAGAACATCGCGCACATCCGCGACCCGGAGCGGTTCGTGCACCTGAATGTGGACATCATCGAGCCGTACTTCGTCGAGGAGCCGGTCGATGTGGTCTATCACCTGGCCTCACCGGCTTCGCCGATCGACTATCTGCGCCTGCCTCTGCACACTTTGAAGGTCGGTTCATACGGAACCCACCATACGCTCGGGCTGGCGAAGAGCAAGCGCGCACGGTTCCTGCTGGCTTCGACGAGCGAGGTGTATGGCGATCCGAAGGAGCATCCCCAACCGGAGAGCTATTGGGGACATGTGAATCCGATCGGACCTCGGGGTGTGTACGACGAGGCCAAGCGCTACGCGGAGGCGTTGACGATGGCCTATCACCGCCAGCAGGGTGTGGATACGGCGATCGTGAGGATCTTCAACACATATGGGAGCCGGATGCGCCCGCATGACGGGCGCGCTATACCGACGTTCTTGCGCCAGGCGCTTGCGGACCGTCCGCTGACGGTGTTCGGAGACGGCAGCCAAACACGGTCCTTCTGCCATGTGAGCGACCTGATCCGAGGCGTGATCGCCTTGGCGCAGTCGGGATATCACGAACCGGTGAACATCGGCAACCCCGATGAGTTCACGCTGCTCGAGCTGGCTGAGCTGGTTCGCGAGCTGACGGACACTCGCGCCGAGATCGTGTTCGAGGCGCTGCCGGTCGACGATCCCAAGCAACGCCGGCCCGACATCTCGCTTGCGCGTGATCTGTTGGGTTGGTCGCCAGAGGTCTCCCTGCGAGACGGATTGCGCCGCACGATCGAGTCCTCCGGGACGCGAGCGCTCGTCGGTTGAGGGTGTTCGCCGCGTCGAGCGCGAGTGTTCGCCGTCGAGCGCACACCCCGCCGAGCCCCGTCGAGCGCACACATCCCGTCGAGCGCATGCCTCCCGGTCGCCCGAGCGTCGAGAGCTTCCAGCGGTCGCCGCCCGAGCGTCGAGCTCTAACGAACCGAGATGGTCCTACTGTAGTGCGATATCAGCCTGCCGTTGGTCACCTGCACGAAGGCACGGTAGAG
>DASUDH010000232.1:0-9227 GCA_036275675.1 Solirubrobacteraceae bacterium
GTATTGTTGGGGAAACCCTATCCACTCCAATGATCCAGTACGGAGCCTGTCAGTGCGCTTCGTGGCCGAGCGGGTTGGTCCAGCGCAACTCGCGAAATCGCGCGAAGTCGGTGTCCGTGGAGCACAAAGTGACACCGTGCTCGAGGGCCAGAGCGGCGAGTTGGGCGTCTGGAACCAGATTGCCGGAGACTTGGTAGGTGGTGATGAGATCGCCCAAGATGCGAGCGTGCTCCGATCCCGGTTGGGGGATCCACGCAACTGGCGATGCGAGCCAGTCGGTGATCCGCTCCCAAGCCGTTGCAGGAGCGAGTGGTCGTTGAAAGGCACGTGGGTGGGTGGATATGCGAAGGAACGCCGCCAGGCTCTGCCAGGGGAGCCCGACCCGCTTGGACCCATTCAGCTGCTCTGTCATCCACTCGGCGGCGGACTGATGCTGCGGGGCTCCCTCGTGAACTGCGTAGAGCAGCAGATCGGCGTCAATGAGCATCAGCGGGCGCTCGGCCCGTCGAGCGTCTCGATCACCTCCGCGACGTTGGAGAAGTCGATGCCATGACCGAGATCGTGGGCCTTCTGGCGGAAGCATGGCGAGGCCGGGCGCCGCTCGATCAAGCCGGCGCGGACGAGGTCGTTGATGGCCTCGCTCAGGCCGATGGACCGCTCTCGCCGCAGCTTCTCTACGGCAGCTGCGACGTCGTCGGCGAGTGTGACGGTAGTACGCATGACACGAGTCTAACACATCAAGATGCAAATTCAGGAGCATCATAAAGCAACCCGTCTTCTACGGACCGAAGGCCGGAAGCTCGAATCTCTCAGGGCGCTCGCAAGATCCCCACTAGGGTCTGTCCGAATCTTCGTGTATTTGCGTGGTCTAGGGGTTCGTATTGGGCGGGTTGTGCAGGAGGGTCGTGCCGATGAGCGGTACAATGATTGCCACGTCTGTTGAGGAGGGGCGATGGCGGGAGGACGCAGACGGCAGCAGCAGAAGCAAGAGCCTACGCAGCCATGCAAGCCGAAATTGCTGGGGCCAACAATCCTACGAAGAAGTACCCGAAGAACAATACTGGGGAGAAGAAGGCGGTGTAGAATACGCCGCCTTTAACACCGGACCAAGAG
The DNA here is from genome assembly GCA_036275675.1 of Solirubrobacteraceae bacterium. GTDB lineage: Bacteria > Actinomycetota > Thermoleophilia > Solirubrobacterales > Solirubrobacteraceae > Palsa-744. The sequence goes on from DASUDH010000232.1 coordinate 1,114, forward strand.
CCAAGGTTCAAGGCCATAGTCCCGAGCCCACACAGACAGCGGAAGACGGCGTGCTCTACCAGCCGTTAGGTTAAAAGTGCATCTGAAAGTCAGGTTGCCCCAAGAAAGGACCAACCTGGCGGCCTATGTCGAAGCGAACTGAAGAGTCACGCCGAGCCTAACCAACATGGTGCCTACGCTAGATACGTGGATGTATTCGGCATCGGGAAAGCGATTGGTAAAGCCGCGAAATGGCTCTGGAAGGCAACGAAAAAAGTATGGAAAAGTATGATCAGGAAGGTCAGCTCATTTATGAAAAGAATTAGGTTCGCTTATGAATATGGAAAGTCTATAGATCGAAAAGATCCGGGATATGGAGGCTATGATCCATTGAAATACGTTGGGATCGAAGCCGAACCAGCCTATTGATCTATGTTGTGATGATCGCTGACTTCATCTACGTAGTCGTTATTTGTGGAGTGTTGATCCTTCTTCCAGGTGCTGTGACGTGGCTGAAGGGTCAGCATCTGATCTTCTTCGTTGGCCTATTGTTTGGGGGAATGATATGGATCGTCAGCGCCTTCCGCCTCGCACGCCCAGATTCATGGTGGGCTAGGCGTTACTACCATGGCAACAAGCTCGGCAGGGCGGTCAGTCGATACGGTTGACGGGCAGGACGGCCAGATGGTGACTGATCTGGAAACCGCATCCCCTCCAATTCCCATGATCCGACGGGCAAGGCTCATCGGCTAGAGAGATAGGCGACAAACCTCGTCAACTGGGCTTCGCTCTTGAAGCCGCAGGCTATAGCCTGCGGATCGAGAGAGAACAATGCCGGGCGAGGGCGCTGCGCGGGCGGGGGATCGTCATCCGCGAGACGGTCGAGCTCGAGATAGTAGGTGACGCAGTCGGTTTGCCTCGCATCCCATGCCGGCGTGTGTTTCGGTGGTGGCTGTGCAGCTGTCGGCTTGGAGCTGGCCCACGCATAAACGGCGGCAGCGGCCACAACCACGAGGGCGGCTGCGGCGATCTTTGGGAATGCGTCGGAGAAGCGGCGCTTGAGCTGGTAGAACACCGCCACGTCGAGCAGCTGTCCCATCACCTGGTTCAGGAACTGCGCGCGCGCCGAGGCGATATCGCTCGCGCTCTTACTGGCTTCGTCGTCGGGTTTGTCGAGATATGCCTCAAAGGCGTCAGCACGTCTCTTGAGCGCACATAGGTAACGGTTTCGGAACTCGCCGAGGTCGGTCCCCTGACCGCCGAATAGCTCCTCGTTGGTATCGAGGAACTCGGCCAGCTCGTCGTGTGGGTGATCTTTTTGGAGGGCGACGAGCTGGCTCAGCGTCATCTGGTTGGGCGCCAGCACCTGGATGACGAGCGCGATCGCCGCGATGATCGCCGCGATCGCCACAAAGACCGCGAAGGCCGCCACGAACGGGTGGCGTCCCGAGGGGAGCGCTGTCAGTGACAGCCCGGAGATAAGAACTGCGCCAACTGCGCCAAACGTCGCGATCAGGTACTTGGCGGCGTCTCGAATTCGCTGAGCTGCGCCTTCGAGACTGGACCCGGAGGCGCCGGCAGCTGCGCCTCCGTCACTCATTCTCACTTCCGCGGGCGATGATGATCAGGCTTCGGTTGGTGTCGGCTGCCTGCTCCGCCACCTCCTTGAACGCCGGTAGGTGAACCGTGTGACCGATGCTCTCGATAATCACCGGCTCGCCGGGCGATAGGCTCGCGAGCTCGTCGCCGGTGAGCCGCAATGGACGGTTTCGCGCCAGCACTGCTCTAATGCCTGCTCGGACGGGACCTGTGAGCGGTGGCGGTACGACGATCTCCCGTTTAGGGGCCGGCTTCTCGCCGGCCGCCGAGATTACAGTCCCCTCGGGCGGCAGCTCCATGGACCGGTCGTCGGTCAGCCCCGTGACGCGAATCGACTGAGACGATCGCTCCGAAGCGTTAAAGATCTGGATCTCAGCGCGCGTAAGTGGATCGGCTGGCATCTCGGTAGGTCGCCGTCGTGGAGTGAGAGGTTGCGTCTTCCCAGCGGAGCGGCCGGCTCCCAGGTTATACGACATCTTCGCCGATCGTCAACCGGCTCGAATCTTTCGGAAGTCGCGCAAGCACGCTTGGTGTCCTACTCCGCTTCGATCTGACCCCGAAACCACTCCGCGGGCTCCACGCTCGCTCCCTCCGCGTGCACGCGGTCGGACAGCCAATGATCTGAGGTCACCACGCGCACCAGTCCCGGCTCGGGCTCGGCCTTCAGCAGCCGCACGATCTCGTCGTCGGCGGAGTCGCGCCGGGGGCGAGGAGCATAGGTCACCTCGATCACGGTCGAGCGGATCGGTGGTCTCGGCGGCTGCTCGAACACCACGGTGACGTCCTCCCCTCCGGAGGCCGCCCACAGCTCGAGCAGCCCGACGAGCCTCACCATCGCCGCATGGCGATCCTTCCACCACCCGTCCGGCTTGGCGCCGATCACGTTCATGCCATCCACCAGCCACCGCATCCAGGACGCAGCCTATGGCGCGTCGCGGTCGCGACGGTCATGGGCTGGTCTACGCGCACGGTGTCAGGGTCCGAAAAACTGCGCGGCCCGTCTGAGCGACCACCCGGTCAGGTCCCCGAGAGGGCCTTCAAGGGTGTCATCCGGGTGACCCTCCACGCGGGGTAGATCCCACCGAGCACGCCGATCGCCACACCCACGAGCAATCCGCGGCCGAGGCCCCAGGCAGTGACCGAGGGGGACACATAGCCGCTCACGCCGAGTGCACGCACGAGCTCCTCGCCGCCGACCACGCCCAGCAGCAGGCCGCCGCTGGCCCCGAGGATGCTCACGGCGACCCCCTCGCCGAGGATCAGCGCGGCGACCCGTCCTGGCGACCAGCCGACGGTGCTGAGCAGTCCCAGCTCGCCACGGCGTTCGGCGATCGACATCGCCATCGTGTTCGCCACGCCGATCACCCCCACGATGATCGCGATCGCCACGATCGCGAGGATCGCCTTGGAGATGAGCGTTCCGTTGGCGCCCGCTCGCAGCGCCTGCTGGAGGTTGGTGATCGCCTGTGTTCCGGGAAAGGTCCGTTCGATCGCGCTGGCCGCTGCGCCGGCGCGCGCTCCGGGGGAGAGCCGCACGATGACATTCGTCTCCTCGCCTGGGCGTTCGCTGAGCCGCTGCGCCTCGGCGAGCCCGAGCACAGCCCCCGAGTCCTCGAACAGGATGCCCGAGTGATAGACGCCTGCCACGCGGTAGGCGCGACCCCTCACCTCGAGCGGGCTCCCCGGGGAGAGATGGAGTCGTGCCGCGAGCCGGTCGCCGACGAGCGCTTCTGTCCGCCAGGAGGCCGGCCGTGCGCCGCCGACGATCACGAGCTGTTGCGCGAAGAAGCCCCTCTCCTCGGCGCCGAACACCACTGCCGTGGGATCGCGCTTGAGCCCTTCGACGATCAACAGCAGCGGTGTGGCCTGCGCCACCTCCGGGAGCCCGCGCAGCCGTCCAACCATCGATTCGGGCAGCACCGAGGTCGTCGGATCGGACACGTTGGCCTGGAACACCCCAAGCTCCGATCCGCCCAGGTGCACGAAACCCGCCGCGCTTTCCCGCAGCCCCTGGGTGAACGACAGCAGCGCCACGATCGTCGCCACCCCCACCGCGATCCCGGCCGCGGTGAGCACCGTGCGCGTTGGTCGCCGTCGCAGGTTGGTCGCGATGATCGACAGCATCCGCTCGCCTCCTTCGCGCTCAGCCGGCGGTCGCCCGCGTTTCGCGGTCGTGGATCTGCCCGTCGACGATCGTCACCGTGCGGTCGGCCCGGGCGCCGATCGCGCTGTCGTAACTGACGACGATCATCGTCATGCCGAGGCGGTCGCGCAATCCGAACAGCAGATCGAGAATACGCTCGGAGGTGGTCGAGTCAAGCGCGCCGGTCGGCTCGTCCGCGAGCAGCAGGCGCGGCTCGTTGGCAAGCGCGCGGGCGACCGCCACGCGCTGGCGCTCCCCACCGGAGAGCTGTGCGGGGATGTGCTCGGCGCGGTCTTCCAAGCCGACCTCCTCCAACAGTTGTAGCGCCCGTCTGCGGCGCTCGCCGCGACGCGCTCCGGCTCCGAGCAACGGCACTTCGACGTTCGCCCGTGCCGAGAGCGTCTCGAGCAGCAGGTGGCGCTGGAATACGAACCCCACCACTTCGCGGCGTGCCCGCGCGGTCTTCTGCTCGCTCCAGATCGCTCGCCCATCGATCAGCACCCCGCCCTCGTCTGCTCGCTCCAGGCCGCCTATCAGGGCGAGCAGCGTGCTCTTGCCCGAGCCGCTGCGACCGCTGATGAGGACCGCCTGGCCAGGGTCGACGCGCAGCGAGACCTCGTGTAGCGCGCTGATTCGTCCGAAGCTCTTGGAGGCGCGCTCGACGAGAACCTCAGCGCCGGCGCGCGTGCTCACGTGACGATCCGTGCGGCTTGGTCGAGACTTGTCATCACTGCCCCCACCATGATGAGCGGATCCACGGCGGAAGGACGCGGCCCGAAATCAGCGCGCGGTCTGTGGGCGCGGCTGTACGGGATGCAGGCCGAGCTCGGCTACCGATCGCACCGAGCACACGATCAGCTCGAGCGTGACGCAGTCCTCGAGCTCGACGAGCAGCTCGCCCCGCGGATCCTCGATGAGCGTGCGCTCGATGTGGAACAACGTCTCGCCGTCCGTCAGGTACCCGCCATCGAATGAAATGAGCGGCGAGTCGCTCACGCCGCCCGCCTGATCCGGGTTGTCGGCTCGATGGAGAGGACGCATGTTCGCAACCTACCCTCCCGCTCGCCGCCGCCGTCGGTAGTGGCTGCTGGTCTTGCTGCGGCAATGCACTGACACGCGATCTGGGCGCTGCACGGAGCTCACGAAGCGCGCTCGCGCCTCGTATGTTGGAGATGCGTTGGGTCCACCGCCTCGTTCCCGAGGACTGGGACTTCGGGAAAGCGGGTAGATGCAGGTTGTCTACATAGACACTGACTTCTACATAGACACTGGTCTCGGTAGACACTTGTCTCGACTTGCATCGGAGGAGGATGGCATGACGCTCAGGACTCGCATTTGGCTTCTAGGGACGGTTGCATGTGCGGTCGCGTGCGTGGGCGTGGCGTTCGCGGCGTCCGCCGCTCTCGCGGTGCCGGAATTCGGCGTGGAAAGATTTGTCGCGGCCAACTGCAAGGCAGGACACGAAGCATGCGGCGAAGAAGCGATCGGACCGATTGGCCCGTTCACCTACTCGCTGCCGAAGGAACCGACCCTCGCCGAAGCCAAAGAAGGGGGATACACGCAGGCCGCCGGGCGTCCCCCCTACGGGATCACGGCCTTCAACATCAACACCGTCGGCGCCATCCCAAATGCGGCGCCCACCGGCATCGTCACACACGTACGCACGGACGTCGCTCCTGGCGTCAGCACGAACCCCGAGGCGGTCGCAAAGTGCTCGATGGCTGCATTCGGCAGCGTAGAACCGGTTCCCGGCACAGGTTTCTTCCCGGCGCCGACATGCGGCGCAGAAACCGAAATCGGGGTCAACAAGGTCATCGTCTACACCGGCTCCAAACCGTTCCCTGAAGGCGGTGATCTTCCGCTGGAAGGCAAGGTGTACAACCTGGTCCAGCCCGAAGGTCGTGCGTCTGACTTCGGCGTGGCGCTTGAACTGCCGAAAGCACTCACCGAACACGTCCTCAATGGGATCTTCAAAGGAACCCAGTCGCCGATCGAAAAAGCGCAGTACTTCGCGCACACCATGATCGAAGGCAGCATCGAATGGGCCGGCAACTATCACGATTACTACGAAATCAACGTCTCGCCGGCGCTTCCGCTGATCGCCTCGCGATTGGTCCTTTTCGGCAACATCGGCAATACCGGTCTTGGTGGGTTCATCACGAATCCGAGCAACTGCTCAGGCCCGGGTCCGCTGACCACAAATACCGTGACGCTCAAATCGAGCGCAAGCCAGGAAGTTGCGCGTACGTACACCACGCCTATCGGCCCCGAAGGGTGCCTGGGTGAAGGCATCTTCACCGCCCCTCCGTTCGAACCGGAATTCAAATTGAGCCCGGAAACCTCACAGTCCGATCGGCCCGATGGGATTACGACTGAAGTGATCGTTCCCCACGCCGCCAGCCCGGCCAGCATCGACACCTCCCAGGTCCGCACGGTGAGCGTCACGTTGCCCGAAGGCATGACCCTCAATCCTTCTGCTGGTTCGGTGCTCGAAGCATGCACGCCCGCGCAGGCCAGGATTCACAGTCGCATTGCCGGCACGGCGTGTCCGGCGAAGTCGCAGATCGCCAGCGTCACCCTCAACGTTCCCGACCTTCCGCCGGGATCGTTGACGGGAAGCCTCTATCTCGGCGGGCCTGAAACCGGTCCGATCACGGGTCCCCCGTACACCGTCTACATCGACGCCGAGTCGGCGCGATACGGAATCTCCACGCGCCTCAGGGGCGAAGTGGTCCCCAACGAAGCGACGGGCCGCGTGACCGCGACGTTCGCCGAAAACCCCGAACAGCCCTTCAGCAACCTGATCCTGCACTTCAAGACCGGTGCGCTCGCGCCAATCGCCAACCCGCTCGTGTGTGGACCGGCGAAGACGGAAACGAGCCTTGTGCCGTACACGGGCACACCGCCTACCAGGTCGCCGTTCTCCGTATTCGTGGTGGAAAGCATCGGCGGCGGCGCCTGCCCCTCGCCACTGCCGTTCTCGCTCACCCAGAGCGCGACATCTGCGCCCACCACGGGTGGCGCCAACACCAACTTCACCCTCAACCTGGCGCGTGGCGACGGGCAGCAGTACCTCTCGAAGGTGAGCACCGTCCTGCCCGCAGGCCTGGTCGGCAAGATCCCGGTGGTGCCGCTGTGCCCCGAGCCGCAGGCGTCGCTGGGCACGTGCTCCTCGGCGAGCCAGATCGGCACGGCGACCACAACTGTCGGGTCGGGTCCGTTGCCGATCCAGTTCTCCGGCCCCGTCTACCTGACCGGTCCTACGGGGAGCGCCCCGTACGGCATGACGGTCGCGGTCAACGCGGCGGTGGGGCCGTTCAGCCTCGGTCTTGTAGTCGTGCACGCCGGGATCGAAGTCGACCCGATCACCGCCCGGGTCACGGTGGCGAGCGCCTTGCCAACGATCGTAAAGGGTGTCCCTCTACGCATGAAAACTCTCAGCGTCGCCGTCAACCGGCAGGGCTTCCTGATCAACCCGACCAACTGCGGAGCGCTCACGACCAATACGACGCTGACATCGACATTCGGCGCCACGCAGAGCCTCGCCACGCCATTCCAGGCGACGGGCTGCAGCTCGCTCGCGTTCAAACCGAAGTTCACCGCCTCCTCCAACGGAAAAACCTCGCGCGCCAACGGCGCTAGCCTGGTCGTGAAGGTCGGCTACCCGGCCGGTCCGCAGGCGAACATCAAGTCGGTGCTCGTGACGGTGCCCAAGCAGCTCCCGTCGCGTCTGAGCACGCTGAAAAACGCCTGTCGCGAAGCGGTGTTCAACGCGAACCCGTACTCGTGCCCGTCGACCTCCCGTGTCGGCGGGGCGACCGTCACGACGCCCGTGCTGCCCGCCAAGCTGACAGGTCCAGCTTTCTTCGTCTCGCACGGCGGGGCGGCATTCCCCGATCTCGACCTCGTGATGAGCGGCAACGGCGTGACCGTGATCCTCGTCGGCAACACGAACATCGAGAACGGGATCACGACCACCAACTTCGCGGCGACGCCGGACGTGCCGGTCTCAAGCTTCGAAGCGAACCTGCCGGTCGGCAAGAACTCGGCCGTGACCGCGGTGGGCAACATCTGCAAGGGGTTACTGGTCATGCCCACGACGATCACGGCACAGAACGGCAAGGTGATCAAACAGAACACGCTGATCTCCGTATCGGGCTGCCCGGTGACGATCCTCTCCCGGCGCGTGAGCGGCCACAAGGCGATCATCACCGTCAAGGCCCCGGCGGCGGGACGGGTGAGCGGGAGCGGGACCAACCTCAACACTGTCTACAGGCATCCACGCAAAGCCCAGAACATGACGCTCGAAGTGCCGCTCTCGGCCGCCGGCCGCGGCGCGCTCGCGGCCCGCAGTCCGCTCGCGGTGCGCGTGCGCGTCGGTTTCCTGCCGAAG
>DASUDH010000233.1:0-3549 GCA_036275675.1 Solirubrobacteraceae bacterium
GTCCTGGCTAAGAGAGAGGAATTGATGGTAGTGGCCGATCGCGTCGTCGAGATGCCCCTGCTCCAGCTGCACATCGCCAATCTCCGCATGCAGTCGGGGCAACTCGGCGGTGTCCCCCGTTGCCCGATAGAGATCAAGGGCTTGGGCAAGAGCGTCACGAGCCTTTCCCAGCTCGCCTCGCTCGGCAAGCGCGGCTCCCTGACGTCGCAGCACCTGCCACTCGGTTGACTTCTCCAGCGACTGCCCAGACCCGTCAAGCAGACCGTCCGATCCCATTTCCCACCCTCCCCGCGAACACAGGTAACCTGACGAGCGCAGGTGACCTTATATGTGGCATGATCCAGTTGTTTGGATCTCAAGCCTACCCTACTCGAATCTAGGGCGCTTTTCGCGCATGCACAGCGATCCATACCTTCTTCGGACCAGTCTGGGTCCGGGCAGATCGCGCCAATGCTGCCTATCGGGATGAGCCCTGACGATCTGGGGCACTCCCCGTCCGCAGCCAGGTCTCAGAGGATAACCGTCGAGTCTTCTCGCGGGAGGGCTCATGTAGATCGCACCAACTGCCGATTGAAAGGGTGTGCGCTGCTGCCTTGCCTTGCTCATAGCACTCGCTTCGATGCCGTCGCTGGCGCTGCCCCTCGCTATGGGGGCAACGAACGTGCACCAACATCGTGGAACCGTCCACGTTCGTCATCAGGCGATCCAACGCCCCGCGCGCAAGGGGACCAAGCGCTCCTGCTCGCGCCACAAGGCTCACAACAAGCGCGCCAAGCGGACAGCCTCGTGCCATAAGCACAAGAAGGGTCTACGCCGCACGCACAAGCGCGCTCTGCACCACACGAGCCACTCTCGTCCCGCCACCGCCTCGCGCGACTGCCCGGGCGCCAACCTCACCCCCAAGCCCGGCAACGTCGAAGGCGTCGTCGCCGCCACCCTCTGCCTGATCAACGACGAACGCGCCCGCTACGGAGCGCCGGCGCTGATCGCGGATCCCCACCTGACCAGCGCTGCCGCCGGTCACTCGCGCGACATGGACGCCCGCCACTACTTCGAACACGTCAGCCCCGACGGTCAGACGCTGCTCATGCGCGTCCTCGCAAGCGGATTCATCCCCAACGACCACGTCGGCTACGTGCTCGGCGAGAACATCGCCTGGGGCACGCTCTGGCTCGGCACGCCGCGCTCGATTGTGCGCGCGTGGATGTCATCGCCCGGGCACCGCGCCAACATCCTCGACCGCGCCTACCGCTACACCGGCATCGGGATCGACCCGGCCCTGCCCAGCTCGATGTCGGACGGTCGGCCCGGAGGGATGTACACGCAGGACTTCGGCTCTATCACCACCCGCTGAGCGCTCCCGAGGTCGGCCGGGATATCCTCCTGACCCCCTCCAACACCTCCGGTGTTGGCGCCCCCGGAGGGGGCGAAGATATGGGCGTGTCCACTACAAGGAGAATCGAAGCTATGGGAGTACTCGACGGCAAGGCCGCGATCGTGACCGGCTCGGCGCGCGGCATCGGACGCGCCACGGCCGAGCTGCTCGCCTCACAGGGCGCGCAGGTCCTCATCAACGACCTCGACGGCGACATCGCCGAGCAGGCAGCGCAGGAGATATCGGGCGAGACCGCCGTTTTCTCCGGCGACCTGACCAAGGGCGACGCCGCCGATCAGCTCGTGCAGAAGGCGATCGACGCGTTCGGCAAGATCGACATCATCGTCAACAACGCCGGCTACACGATCGACGCGCCGATCCACAAGATGTCCGACGAGCAGTTCCAGGCGATGCTCGACATCCACCTGATCGTCCCGTTCAGGGTGATTCGCGCCGCCGCGCCGCACCTGCGCGAGCCCGCCAAGAAGGAGCGCGAGGAAGGCAAGGAGGTGTTCCGCAAGATCGTCAACGTCTCCTCGATCTCCGGCACGATGGGCAACGCCGGGCAGGCCAACTACTCGTCCGGCAAGGCTGGCGTGGTCGGGCTGACGAAGACGCTCGCCAAGGAGTGGGGTCAGTTCAAGGTCAACGTCAACGCGGTCGCGTTCGGCTTCATCGAGACGCGCCTCACGGCCGCCAAGGTCGAGGACAACACGATGGAGATCGGCGGCGAGAAGGTCCAGCTCGGGATCCCCGAGCAGCTGCGCCAGATGGCCTCGATGCTGATCCCGCTCGGCCGGCCCGGCACGCCCGAGGAGGCGGCGGGCGGGGTGTTCTTCCTGTGCTCGCCGTGGGCCAACTACGTGCACGGCCAGGTCCTCAACATCACCGGCGGCCAGTTCACGGGGATGACCTCCGAGCGCCGTTGCCCGTCCGGGAGCGGGCTCGCCGTCCTGTTCCCGGACGGCTCAGGTACTCCACGGACGCTCAGGTACTCCAATCGGCACTGCCCGCGCGCGTGCGCGCGCGTGCGGGCACCCGCCGTCAGGCCGTGGCCGCGCCCTTGGCCTTCGGTCGGGCGCGGCGCTCGGCGCGGCGCTGCTCACGCGCTCGGCGCAGCATCCCCTTGCGGCCGTGTCGCTCCAAGCCGTCGTACAGGACCTTGATCTCCGTGAGCACCTCTTCGGCGACCGCCTGCTGCTGCTCGCGCGTCGGGCTCTCCACTGGCTCCCAGCGCATCGCATCCCCGTACTGAACCGTCACCTTCGGGAACTGCAGGCGCCTCCAGTTGCGGATACGGCTCGACCCGTGGATCGCGATCGGGACGACCGGAGCGCCGCTTTCGAGCGCCAGGCGCCCGATGCCCGCCTTGGCGTGCTCGGCCAGCTTGCCGCTGCGCGAGCGCCCGCCCTCGCAGTACATCGTTATCGCCCCACCCCGCGCGAGGATCGCTTTGGCGGTCACGAACGTCTCTTCGTCGTGCGCCCCCCTGCGCACGGGGAACACGCCGCCGTGGGTGTAGATGAGCTGCATCGGCCCTTTGAACAGCTGCGACTTGGCCATGAACCGCACCTTGCGCCTGATGTAGCAGCCCATCAGGAAGTGATCCATGAAGCTGAAGTGGTTCGGCGCGAGGATCACCGCGCCGCTGCCCGGCGCCTTCTCGGTCGAGATCGGCCGCGCCCTGAAGAACACGTACGCGTACAGCGACGTCAGCAGCCGCGTCAGCTCGTACGCCCAGTCCGGTTCCCGCGTGCGTGCCCGCTCGTGGAAGCGGTCGAAGTACTCCTTCGGCCGCGGGTCGGTGTAGACCTGCTCTCGCATCGGGGCCAGCTCGCTCATCTGATCGCTCTACCTCACAGGGCGGGCAAAGTTACGCGCGCGGGCGAGCGCGTCAGCCCAGCCCGCCAGCAGCCGGGAGCGAAGGTCCTCGCTCATCCGCGGCTCGTAGCGCGTACGCTCGCGTGCTGCCCGGGAGCCAACGTCGCTCACGGTCCAGCTCCCGATCCCCACGCCCGCCAGGTAGGCCGCTCCCAGGGCGGTCGTCTCGGTGATCTCGGGCAACACCACCGGAACGCCCAGCAGGTCGGCCTGAAACTGCATCAACCAGCCGTTGGCGCTGGCCCCGCCGTCGACCCGAAGCTCGCTGAGCGGATGCTCGGACGCCGCCTCCA
>DASUDH010000234.1:0-9965 GCA_036275675.1 Solirubrobacteraceae bacterium
GGTGGGCTCCGCCACGCTGCTGTACGGGCTCGCGCTCCTCTACGGCGCCACGGGCGCGACCGACTTCGGCGCGATCGCAAGCGCCATCTCCGGTAGCGGGCTCGCCTCGGACGCGATGCTCCTGACGGGGATCGCGCTGTGCGTCGCCGGGCTGGCCTTCAAGGCTTCGGTGGCTCCCTTCCATCAGTGGACGCCCGACGTGTACGAGGGCGCGCCCACCCCGATCACCGCGTTCATGGCGGTCGCCACCAAGGTCGCCGCGCTCGGCGTGCTGCTGCGCCTGTTCGACGTCGCGCTGATCGAAGCCCAGGGCAGTTGGGGGCCGGCGCTCGCGGCGCTCGCCACGATCACGATCCTCGTCGGCAACGTCGGCGCGCTCGGGCAGTCCTCGTTGAAGAGGATGCTGGCGTACTCGTCCGTCGCACAGGCCGGCTACATGCTCGCCGGCGTCGTCGTCTCCACCCAGCTCGGGGCGCAGGCGATGGTGTTCTACCTCGCCGTGTACCTGGCCATGAACATGGCCGCGTTCGCGGTGATCGTCGCGCGCGAGCGCGAAACCGGGGCACGGGCACACAGTCCGGAGGACCGGGTCCCGGAGGGCTGGGTCGGCGACAGCATCCAGGCGATGGCCGGCCTCGGGCGCGAGCGTCCCTGGCTCGCATGGCCTATGACGATCTCGATGCTCGCGCTGGCGGGCATCCCCGCGACCGCCGGGTTCATCGGCAAGTTCTACCTCATCGACGCCGCCGTCTCGGGAGGCTACACCTGGCTCGGCGTCGTCATCGTGGTCGGCTCGATGATCTCGCTCGGCTACTACCTGCCGGTGGTCGCCACCATGTGGATGGGCTCGGCGTCCGCCGCCGTCGAGGCCCAGCCGGCCGGAGCCGTCCCCATGATCGCGGGCGGCTCGCCCGAGCTGGACGGCGAGCCCGAGAGCGTCACTCCGGGCACCGGCGGCGACACACCACTCGCGCACGCGACCGACGATGACGATGCCCGCGTCGCGAACGGTCCCCGTCCCCATCCGGAGGTCGTGTTCGTAGCCGTCCTCTCCGGCGCCGCCACGATCTTCTTCGGGATCGTCCCCCAGCCGCTCTTCGACCTCGTCCACGGGGTGGGCGACGCGCTGGGCCTGCTCTAACACTCCCAAAGGCCGGAATCTTGCAATGGCCGGACTCTAGCCTCGGATATGAATACGGTAAAATCGGCGCGCGGACTTGGGTTGCCCGGATATCACGCCTACTGAAGCGTCGTCGAAGGGACTGTGCTGAGAGGCCATCACCCTCTCGACATGACGGAGGTCTCGCGCCTGGAGCGGGCCAAGCGTGATCCCAGGCTCGCAACCATTGTCAAGCTGGCCCGGGGCTTGGAGGTCCCGCCAAGCCGGCTGCTCGACGGTATTCCTTAGACAGCCGAGCTAAAGTCGACCAGCCGCGCGAGCGGCATCTTCGGCCGCCTCGAGCTGCCGCTCAACCAGGTCCAGGCCCGCGTCCCAGAAGCCGGGGTCGGCGAGGTCCACTTCCACGATCCGGCCCAGCTCCTCGGGTGAGCGCGAGCCGCCGGCGGCGAGCAACTCCAGGTAGCGCGGGACGAACTCCTCGCCGCGCTGCTCGTAGCGCTGGTAGACCGACAGCGCGAGCAGCTGACCGTAGGCGTAGGCGTAGACGTAGCCGGGCGAGCCGATGAAGTGCGGGATGTATGACCACCACGAGCGGTAGTCGTCGGTGATCTCGACCGAGTCGCCGAGCATCTCCGCCTGGCTCTGCGTCCACAGCTCGCCGAAGCGCTCGACGGACAGCTCGCCCTGCTCACGGCGCGCCGTGTGCACGAGATCCTCGAAGCGGTTCATGGCGACCTGGCGGAAGACGGTGGCGAGCGCCCCCTCGATGTTCTCGGCGAGCAGCGCCAGCCGCGAAGAGGGCGAGCTGTCCTCTTCAAGCAGGCGACCGAACACGATCGTCTCGCCGAACACGGAGGCGGTCTCGGCGAGTGTCAGCGGCGTACCCTGGTGGAAGACGCCCTGGTCGGCCGCGAGCGCGAAGTGGACGCCGTGGCCGAGCTCGTGGGCGAGCGTAAGCACATCGCGCCTGCGCGAGGTGTAGTTGAGCATCACGTACGGGTGCACCGAGGGTACGGCCGACGCGCAGAACGCTCCCCCGCGCTTTGCCGGACGCACGGGCGCGTCGATGAAGCGCCCGTCGAAGAAGCGCTTGGCGACCGTGCCGAGAACGCTCGAGAACGACGAGTAGCAGTCGAGCACGATCTCACGGGCCTGCGCAAACGAGAACGTGACTTCGTCCTCCGTGACGGCCGCCATGCGATCGTAGTCGGCGAGCCGCTCGACGCCGAGCAGGCGCGCCTTGAGGCGATACCAGCGGCGCGGCAGCTCGTAGCGCGCGCGTACCGCCTCGATCAGCGCGGCGACGGACTCGTCGCTCGCCTCGTTCGAGAGGTTGCGGGCCGCCAGCCAGCTCGGGTAGCTGCGCAGGCGGTCATCGATCGCCTTGTCGGCCAGCAGCGTGTTGAACAGGAAGGCGCGCGTGCGCAAGCCCGGGGCCAGCGCCTCGGTGACCGCTTGCGCAGTTGTGCGCCGCAGCTCGCGGTCGGGCAGCACCAGCCGGCTGAGCGCCACGTCCAGCGCGACTGTCTCAGTCGCTCCTTCGTCGCCGCCGGATGATTCGACGTCGTCGGCATCTCCGGCGCCGACGGCCGCTCCAGCGTTGGATCGCTCCTTGCGCAGGCCGTCCCCGGCCGGCAGGCGCACCTCGATCGCGGAGGTGAGCTCGTCGAACAGCCGCGACCAAGCGCTCGCGCCGGTGACAGACTTCTCCGCGAGGATCTTCTCCTCCGGTTCGCTCAGCAGGTGCTCGCGGTAGCGGCGCACGTTGCGCAGGTGATGGGCGCAGAACCGCAATCGCTCGTCTTCGAGCAGCGCCTGCGCGCGCTCGCCGTGCAGCGCGGCCCATTCGAGCTCGAAGAACAGCAGCGTCGTCTCGATCTCGGTGCCGCGCTCCTGGACCTCCTGCAGCAACGCGCCGCTTGTAGGATCGGCGGTGTCGACCGAGAAGCGCAGCCCGGCGTACGTGCCGGCACGGCCGACGAGCTCCTGGATGACGGCCAGCTCGCGCATCGCCTGCTCCAGGCCGGCGCTGTCGAGCTCGCCGAGCTTGCCCGCATGGCGCTCGGCGAACGCCTGCGCGCGCTCGAGCGCCTGCTTGCACTGTGCTCGCGCGCCGTCGTCTCCCCGGCCGTCGACGAGCGGGTCGAGATCCCAGGCGGCCTGCTCGAGCTCGGTATCGGTCGATTCAGATGGGGCAGCGGAGAGGCTCATCCGCAGCGGACGGTAGCATCGCCGATCCGGTGCACGAGACGGCGCCCAAGGTGTTCCTCATCGCAAGGCCCTCGATCGACGTCGATGGGATGCGCGGCTACCTGAAGGACGTCGGCGGTGAGTCGTGGCTGGAGCGCCGGCTCGAGGAGGCCGGCGGAGCGCCGACGAGCGGCGAGTTGATCGTCGAGTTCGCGGGCAGGTCGTGCTACCGCAGCTGGGAGCCGGGACTCAACCCGAACGTCACGCGCGTGCGCGGCGACCAGCGCGAGTACTTCGCCAACATCCTGCGCAGCGCCCACGGAAGCGTCCTGGAGCACGCCAACTGGTCGTTCGCGCTGCGCGACGTGAGCCGCGCGTTCACCCACGAGCTCGTCAGGCACCGTGCCGGATCGGCGTTTAGCCAGGAGAGCCTGCGCTACGTGCGCATCGCCGAGATCGGCTTCCGCGTGCCGCCCGCCCTGGAGCCGATGCGCGACCAGGTTCTGGGCATCGTCGAGCAACTCGAGGAGCTGCAGGTGGGTGCCGCGAGCGCGCTTGGCATCGACGAGCAGGGCGTGCCCTTTCACGTCAAGAAGGAGGTCACCTCCGCGCTGCGTCGCCTCGCGCCGATCGGGTTGTCCACGGACATCGTGTGGACGGCCAACGCACGCACCCTGCGACATGTGATCGAGATGCGCACGGCGGATGGCGCCGAGGAGGAGCTGCGGCTCGTGTTCGATCGGGTGGCGCGCGTCATGCAGGCCGAGGCGCCGAGGCTGTTCCAGGACTTTACGCGCGACGAAGATGGCGCGTGGGTCCCCCGGCACCGCAAGGTCTGAGCCGCTCAGGACTATGTAGAGTTTTGGTCGCTTGGAAAGTTCTGCTTTACAGAACTTTTACTCTTCATAGCGTCGTAGACCTGAAAGCGAGAAGAAGATGCCCGGACTCAGGCTCGGCAAGAGCCCCGCCACCGACGACCCCCACGACCTCCTGTTCGCGAACTACGTCGAAGCCGCACAGCTTCCTCAGACACCGCCGGAATTCGGCCATGAAAGCCTGTTCCCGCCGAAGGGCTGGGGGATGCTCGGCAACGACGAATGGGGAGATTGCGCGTGGGCAGGCCCGGCCCACGAGACGATGCTCCTGAGCAAGGAGGGCGGCCACCCGGCCGCGTTTACGACCCAGGGAGTCCTCAGCGACTACTCCGCCGGGACGGGCTTCGACCCGCATGCCGGGCCACCCGGGGAAAACCCAACCGATCGGGGTTCGAACGTCCGGGACGTCCTGCGCTACCGGCGCCACACGGGGATCGTGGACGCCGCCAACACGCGGCACAAGATCGGCGCGTTCGTCAAGCTCAACCCCGGGAACCTGACGCACATCTACCAGGCGATGTACCTATTCGAGGTGGTCGGCATCGGTTTCAGGTTCCCCGAATTCGCGATGCAGCAGTTCCACGAAGGCAAGCCCTGGGACGTCGTCCCCGGCGCCCCGGAACCGCGGGAGGGCCACTATGTGTGTTGTGTGGGCAAGCGCCAGAACATCGACGTGGTCACGTGGGGGGTGCTCCAGCAGATGACCCAGGCCTTCTTCGAGACCTACTGCGACGAGGCGTGGGCCTATCTGTCGCTCGAAGACCTCAATGCGGAAACCACCCCCAACGGATTCAAGCTCGGCGAACTGAAGAAAGACCTGGCCGCGTTGAGAAAAGGGTGAAGCCCGGGGAGCTCGGCTCGAGCCGAGCTCCCCGTCCCTCCTACTCCTCGCCGGCCGCCTGGAGCTCCTTGACGCGCTCTTGAAGCTGCGACGTCACCGTCGGGTCGCGCAGCGTGGTGACGTCGCCGAGCGCGCGACCCTCGGCGATGTCGCGCAGCAGGCGGCGCATGATCTTGCCCGAGCGCGTCTTGGGCAGATCCTCCGCCCAGATGATGCGCTCCGGCCGCGCGAACTTGCCGATCCGCTCGGCGACCGTCTCGCGGATGCTCTCGATCGTCGCCTCGTCGCCCTGGAGGTCCCCCTGGAGCGTCACGAACGCGACGATCGCCTGACCCGTCTGCTCGTCGTGCTGGCCAATTACCGCGGCCTCGGCGACGTCGGGGTGGGCGACGATCGCCGACTCGACCTCGGCGGTGGAGAGCCGGTGCCCGGAGACGTTGACGACGTCGTCGATGCGCCCGATCACCCAAAGGTAGCCGTCCGCGTCCCGGCGCGCGGCGTCGCCGACCAGATACGTGTCCTTGCCGAAGCGCTCGAAGTAGGCGCTTACGTAGCGCTCCTCCTCCTTGTAGAGCGTGCGCAACATCGACGGCCATGGACGCGTGAGCACGAGCAGGCCCTGGCCGACGCCCGCGGGCTCGCCGGTTGACTCGTCGAGCACCTGCGCCTCGACGCCCGGGAACGGCTGCGTGGCGGAGCCAGGCTTGGTGGCTGTGATGCCCGGCAGCGGCGCTATCATGATCGCGCCCGTCACCGTCTGCCACCAGGTGTCGACGATCGGACAGCGCTCGCCGCCGATCACCTTGTGGTACCAGAGCCAGGCCTTGGGGTTGATCGGCTCGCCGACGGTGCCGAGCAGGCGCAGCGAGGAGAGGTCGTGCTTGCCCGGCCACCCGGCGCCCCACTTGATGCAAGCCCGGATCGCCGTCGGGGCGCAGTAGAGGATGCTCACCTTGTAGCGCTCGACGAGCTCCCACCAGATGCCCTTGTGGGGGTAGTCGGGGGCGCCCTCCCACATCAACGACGTGGCGCCGTTGGCGAGTGGGCCGTAGACGATGTAGGAGTGGCCGGTGACCCAGCCCACGTCGGCGGCGCACCAGTAGACGTCGGACTCCGCCTTGAGGTCGAACACGTAGCGGTGGGTGGCGGTGACTCCGGTGAGGTAGCCGCCGGTGGTGTGCAGGATCCCCTTCGGCTTGGCTGTCGAGCCTGAGGTGTAGAGGATGTAGAGCGGATGCTCGGCGTCCAGCGGCTCCGCCGGGCATTCGGAGTCCGCCGCGGCGAGGATCTCGTCGTAGTAGACGTCGCGCCCTGGCTTCATCTCGCAGGGGGTGCCCTTCCTGCGCACGACGACGATCGTCTCGAGCGTTGACAGGTCTCCCATGACCTCGTCGACGCGGTCCTTGACGGGGGCGGTCTTGCCCTTGCGGGCGGCGCCGTCGACCGTGATCAGCGCCTTCGCCTCGGAGAACTCCATGCGCTCGCGCACCGCCTCGGCGGAGAAGCCGCCGAAGACGACATTGTGAGGGGCGCCGATCCGCGCGCACGCGAGCATCGCGACGACGACCTCGGGGATCATCGGCAGGTAGATGCCCACGACATCCCCCTTGCGAATGCCCTGGTCCTTCAGGGCGTTCGCAAACCGCTTGACCTCGGCGAGCAGCTGCGCGTAGGTAATGTCGCGCTGCTCGCCCTCCTCGCCGCGCCAGCGCAGCGCGACCCGCTCGCCCCGGCCGGCGACGACGTGGCGGTCCAGGCAGTTGTGGGAGGCATTGATCGTGCCGCCCACGAACCACTTGTAGAAGGGCGCGTTCGAGTCGTCGAGCACCAGGTCCCAGCGCCTGAACCAGTCGAGCTCCTCGGCCTGCTTGGCCCACCACGCCAGCGGGTCGCGCGCCGCCTGCTCGTAGACCACAGGATCGTTCAGCAGCGCGTCCTCGCGAAAACGCGCCGGAGGCTCGAAGCGCTCCACCTCGAGCATGCGGGCGAGCTCGGAGTCGAGCGTGTCCCCATCCGTCGCCGTGACCTCGACCTCCCCGTCGGTCGCCATGAGCTTGACTCTACCGGTCGCCGAGCTGGCAGCGCCGGCACGGGCGCGATCAGCCGCGCTTGCGGCGCTTGCGCCTGGAGCCCGTCGCGGCGGGCGTGGGCGCCGGAGCTACGTCGGCCGCCGGCTCGCCATCGTCGCCGGTGCTTTTGGAGCTCCGCGAGCGTCCGCCGGCGGGGGCACCTTCCTCTTGCTCGCGCTTGGCGCGCAGCTCGGCCTGGGTTGGCCAGGGGCGCGCCTCGCCGGCTGCCCAGGCGGGTGGGTCACCGCTGGGCCAGCGCTCCATCAAGAGGATGCCGGTGGCGACGAGCCAGAACGTGGGGATCAGCTGCAGCGTGGTGGTGCCGAAGAACGGCAGGAACAGCAGGCCGGAGAGGATGCCGAGCACGCTGAGCCAGCGTGGGACCAGACCCGCGCGCATCGCGCCGACGACCACCGCGATCATCCCGACGGCGAGCGCGAGCGCCGCGACCAGGCCCAGCAGCCCGAGGACGATCCCGCCTGAGCCGGTGGTGAGCAAGGCCCTGTCGACGGCCTTGTTGGTGAAGTCGCCGCCGGTCGCGAATTTGTGCGCTTCGACTACCAGGATCAGCTCGTGGATCACGTTCAGCAGCGCCACCCCGATCCCGCCTACGAGCACGAGCGGGCGCCCGGCGGGCCACGTCGCGGGGCGGCGGAAGCGAGTTGCGTCGACGATGAACAGCAGCACGAGCGTTAGCGCGATGACTGCGATCGTGGTCAACACGCTGCCGGCAATAAGGCCGAAGGCGTGGTGGTCGATGTACCTGACCTCGGCCGCCCTGGGACTCACGGCGGGGTTGGCTTCGCCACGCAGTACCGGTTCCAGGCCCTGCACGACGCCAACCGTCGGCAGCTTGTTGAGCGTTGCGCTCAGGATGATCCCGCTAAGCAGGTAGAGCACACCGCCCGCGACAGCGGGCACGGCGAGACGGGCACGGCGTGCCGACTCGAAAGCCGTGCGCTGCTCGATCTCCGCGGCCGTGGCCATCGGCCCGGAGTCTATGAGCTGGGGCCCGATGGGGGCGGCCCGGCGGCGGGCGGGAGCGGCAGGAGAGGAGTCGGGAGACGGCGATCGCCTGCTGCCGGAGCGGACGAATGGACGACTGCGGAGGGGATGCCGGACGCTAGGATGACCTTATGGAGAGTGGAGGTTTCGGTGACCTGTTCGGCGATCCCGACGAGCTCCAGCGCCGTATCGCCCAGTTCGCCGAACAGATGCAGGGCCAGCAGGCGCTGGCGTGGGCGGATAACGCGATCAAGCTCGCCGTGGACATGACGGTCGCGGCGGTCAACCGCGTAAACGTCCAGGGCAACGCGGAGGCTCAGGCGGAACAGATCCGCCGCGTGATCGGGCTCGTATTCCCCGAGGCGGTCACACTCGTGCGCGAGGCGCGCGAGGGACTGCAGTAGCCGGCTCCTCCCCGGCGCCTTCGGACTGGCGCTCCGCCTCGCGCGAAGCACGCCCGGCCGCGATGACTTCTTTGAAGGAGCGGAAGCGGAAGATGAGCACGACCGCGGCGAGGCCGGCGATGGCGGTGAACATGGCGATCGCGATCTGCTGGCCGACGGAGTAGGCGGCAACGACGGCGGTGGGGGCGCTCGCGGCGAACACCTTCACGAGCAGTGCCTGCTGTACACCGGCGCCGCCGGGCGTGAACGGCACGGCGCCGGCGACCTGGCCCGCTCCGAACGCGAGCAGGACGTTGCCAGCGGAGCCGCCGACACGGAACGCGTCGAGCAGGAACCAGAAGGCGACGAAGCGGCACGCCCACGCGGCAGCCTGCCAGGCGACGACCTCGCGCAGGTAACGGCGGCGGTCGGTGAGGATCGTGAGCCCCTGGCGCACGCGCGCCCAGAACGCCTTGATCCGCACGGACAGCAGCGCGAACGCGACAAGACCGAGGATCGCGAGCAGCGTGATCAGGAAGAGAGTGAAGCGGAAGTGCTCGGCGAGATAGGAGATGTCGAAGGAGTTCAGCTTGGAGAAGTCGGGGGGCTTGGGGAAGACGCCCTGGCTGAACGCGAACACGAGCACGACCACTCCGACGCCCGCGTCGAAGATCGACTCGACGAAGAAGGCGGACGCGACTGTGGGATAGGAGGAGCCGGGAATCGAGCTGCGCGTGAGGAACAGCTTGATGATGTCCCCGCCGCGCGCGGGAACGACATTGTTGAAGCCGACCGCGGCGAGATAGGCGCCCCAGATCCGCCGCCACTGGAAGCTCACCGCCGGGTAGGCGGCGCGCAGACTGTGGAAGAACGCGCGCGAGCGCAGCGTGAGGTTGAGGCCGAAGAACGCCAAGCCGAGCACAAGCGCCCCCCAGTGGACGGCCGCCAGGTCGGAGAAGAACTGCCCCGCGGCTTCGACGAACGAGTCGAAGCTGTGCGTGATCGAGGTCGATGCGATCGAGGTCGGGGCGCGCCGGATCGAGATCGACGCGATCGACGTCAGGCTGAGCGGCGTCGAGGTCGAGCCGTGCGGGATCAAGATCGACGCGATCGCGTTCAGGCTGTGCAGAACGGGCTGTCCGAGCATGGGCACATACCCAAGCCTACGGTTACCCGCGCTGGGAGCGGCCGATCCCGGAGGTGTCTAGAAGTCTTCGTCGTCTTCGAGCTCGATGAATTCTTCATCGAGCTCGACGTCGAGCTCGTCCGTTTCGAGCTCTTCCGCGTCATCCCAATCGTCGTCGTCGAATTCGTGCTCGGGCACCTCGAGGGTGGTACTTGCAAGCATGATGTCGCTCTCCCTTCTCAGCGAGCGTGGATGGTTTCCCATATATACCCTGAGAGCGCGCGCATGATAGTCATGTCGGCAACGAACGCCAGGGGCGCCTGTGTCGTCGTCCATCAGGCGCCGTCGGACCCGCT
>DASUDH010000235.1:0-7833 GCA_036275675.1 Solirubrobacteraceae bacterium
CGCCCGCTGCGACCGCGTCGCTGCTGAAGGCGACCGACGAGGCGATCGCGCGGGCCGGAATCGCGCGCGAGGAGCTCGACGCGGCCGTACTGGCGGTGGCGGGCACCGACACCGATGCGGTCGCTGCCCACCTGCGCGAAAGCCACCCTGAGACATGGGTCGTGGTCAACGACGTCGTCGGCGCCTGGGCCGCCGCCACCGGGGCGTGCCCCGGGGTGGGAGCGATCTCAGGCACGGGCAGCAACGTGTTCGGGGTGGGCTCCGGCGGGCGAGCCTGGCGCGCCGGCGGCTGGGGCCACGTGCTCGGCGACGAGGGCAGCGGCTACTGGCTCGCGGTGCAGTCGATCAGGGCAGCTTTGAGCGACCGCGAGCGCTCGGGACCGGATACCGCGTTGAGCGAGGCGGTGGTCGGCTTCTTCGGCGTTGATAGCGTCGAGGCGCTTGCCACACTCGTGTACTCCAAGCCGCTCTCCAAGGGGGAGATCGCCGCCTTCGCCGTCGAGACGGCGCGGGTGGCGCAGGCCGGGGATGCGGTGGCGTGTGGGTTGTATGCGCGCGCGGCTGCCGAGCTCGGCAGGCAGGTGGCAGCCGTCGTCGAACAGACGGGCCTTGCGGGCGAGTTTCCCATCGGTCTGATCGGCAGTGCGTTCAAGGCGGGCGCGCCGTTCGTCGAGCCGCTCACGGCGGCCGTCCGGCGGGTGGCGCCGCGTGCGCGCGTGGCGGTCGTTGAGATGGCGCCCGTCGGCGGGTGTCTGCTGCTCGCCGTGCGCGCAGCTGGCCGCGAGTGGTCGGTCGACGCGGTGGCGTTGAAGTCGCTGCTCGACGCGGTGCTCGCGCGTGAGGAGGTCTTCAGGGAATGATCGCCGCACGCCGCGCGATCGCGCCCGGCCCGACGCCGGCGATGCGAATGGCGGCGGCGGCATTGCCGAACGCCGCAGCCTCCAGCGGAGCGCGACCGTCGGCCAGGGCAACGAAGAAGGCTGCCGCGAACACGTCCCCCGCGCCGATGTCGTCGCACACGGCGACGATCGGAGGGATCGCGGTTTGCACCACCTGCCCGCCCACGGACGCTGGTGGGTGAACGGTTGTCGGCCTGGAGCCGGCCGTGACCGCCACGTGCGCGCCGCTGCGGCGCGCCGCCGAGAAGAGCGCGTGGCAGTTGTGACACTCCTCCTCGGAGATCACGGCGGCGTCGAAGCTGGCGGGTAGCAGCCTTGGGTCGAGCTCGACGGAAGAAATGTCGCCAAGCAGCAAGTCGCTGTCGGGCGGCGTGAGCGGTGTGTAACCGAGTAGCGAGCCGGTGTCGCGCTGGAGCAGCGGGGCGCGCTCGGCTTGCTCCCAGCGCCGGACGAGACCCTGCGGCGTGATGCCGACGAAACCGGCAAGGCCCTGCCAGGAGACGGGTGTCTCGCGTGCGACGGGAGCGATGTGCAGGATTGCCGTGTCGAGCTCGATCGGCTCGACGATCGAGCCTGCCCAGGCGAGCATGCGCTGGGTGCGGTTGGGGCCAGCGGTGGAGGTGGCCAGCACGGTGGTGTGCTCGGCGGGGATCACGAGCAGCTCCAGCTCGGCGAGATACGGCGCGAGCAGCGCTTCGATCTCGCTCGGGATCCCCTGTGTGACGATCAGCGTGCGCAGGCCGAGGCGCGCAGCTTGCAGGGCGCTGTAGAACGCGCTCCCGCCAGGCTGGGAGAGCGTGCCGTCCTCGATCACGTCGCGTGTGACGTGACCGACGGTCACGTAATCGAAACGGGCGCCTGATCGAGCCATTGCGAAGCCTGGAGGAGGACTGTCAGCGTCGATGGCTCGCGCTGCTCAGTCGATGCGTGGCGGAATGCGCAACGGCAGCTCGGCGCCCGCGATGCTCGCTGCGGCGAGCCGGCCCGTGAAGACGCACCCGCCGAGGAACGTGCCCTCCAGGGAGCGCTTGCCGTGGACGCCACCACCGCCGAAGCCGGCGGCCTCGCCGACCGCGTACAGACCCGGGATCGCCTCGCCGCCCTGCTTGCCGTGTGCCCTTTGGGTGTGCCCTTCAGGCTGCTCGCGCAGGACGCGGCAGCCGAGGTCGGTCTGGATGCCGCCGAGGCTCTTGCGGGCCATCACCTGCAGCCTGATCGCGATCAGCGGCATCGCATTGGGGTCGACGATGCGCTGGAAGCGCGCGGTGCGCAGGCGGTCGCCGCGCCAGTTGCGCAACTGGGCGATGCGGCGC
Source organism: Solirubrobacteraceae bacterium (assembly GCA_036275675.1). GTDB lineage: Bacteria > Actinomycetota > Thermoleophilia > Solirubrobacterales > Solirubrobacteraceae > Palsa-744. Next base: position 2,213 of record DASUDH010000235.1, read on the forward strand.
AACTGATCGTCGTTGAAGAGGCCTTTGCCGCGCGCGATCGTCTCGTCATAACGGCCTATTTCGCGTTCGAGTGTGTCTGCGTCGATCGCGTTTTCGCCTGTCACATCGTTCATCTTGGCGGCCAGCTCGCCGAGCGTGGAGGCCGACACGAAGTCGGGGGAGCCATCGAGGAAGTGATGGACGAGGCCGGGCTTGCCGATCAGCACGCTGAGCAGGAACGGCGCTAGCCGGCGCTCGCGCAGGTGGGGGTTGTGCTGGGAGCCCGACACGTCGAGCTCGCGCTTGGCGATCTTGAAGTTGCAAATCAGCCACGAGTACTTGCGCTCGTCCTCGCACGTGCGCTCGAGCGCCGCGTAGGCGTCGAACGTGGGCATCACGGGGACCGGGCCGTAGCGATGGCCGTCGGGATCGAGCATGATGCCCGAGCGCGGTGGGATCAGCTTCAGGCCGTGACGCTCGCGCTGGGGTTTGGGGTGGCGGACCGCGTCGGCGTAGTTCCACATGCGCGAGAGGTGGGTGACATTGCCGCCGAGTCGGCTCACCTCCTCGTGGAGCGCGCCGTCGGCGTAGTAGTGAGAGCCCATTAGCATCTTCTCCGGCGCGGGGCCGAGCTCGAGGGTGGGCCATTCGCGGCGCACGATGTCGAGGTTGCCGCCGATCCCGCCGCCGGCGATCACGACCGCCTTGCTCGCGTGCGCCTCATACCCCTGCTCGACCTTGACGCCGCTCACGACGCCGTCGTCGACGAGCAGCTCCACGACGCGCGAGTCGAACCGCAGGTCGAGCGCGGAGCGGCGCGGGTGCGACTCAATCGCGCCCCAAACAGCCTGCACGAGCGCCTTGCCCGTGCCCCACGTGAGGTGGAAGCGCGGGACCGAGTTGCCATCGCCGAAGTTGCCGCGCTCGGCCCAGTTGACGACCGGGAAGAAGCGCACGCCGATCGCGCGCAGCCAGGCACCGACGTCGTCGCGGGCGCGCGTGACGTACTGCTCGGCCCAGCGTCTGGGCCACACATCGTCGGGATCGAACTCGGCGATCCGCAGCCAGTCTTCGAGCGCCAGACGCTCGCTGTCGGGGATGCGCGAGCGGCGCTGCTCGGGCGAGTCGACCATGAACATCCCGCCGAACGCCTCGCGCGCCAAGCCGCCGAGCTCCTGTGGGCGGCAGCGATCGAGCAGCAGCACGGTATGGCCGCTGCGCAACAGCTCGAGCGTGCTTACCAGGCCGGCGAGTCCGGCGCCGACGACGATCACGTCGTGAGTGGAATCGCTCACGCGAGGGCCATCCCCGGGGCGACGTTCACTTCGACGAGCTCGGGCGTGCCGGAGGTGAGCGCGTCGCTGAGCCCGTCGCTGAGCTCCTCGACGCTACCCACGACCCGCGAGGTCACACCGTAGCCGCTCGCGATGGCGGCGCAATCGAGCGCGGGCAGGTCCAGGCCCGGGGCGGCCACGATGTCCTCGAGCATCCCGAACCACTTGAGGATCGCGTACTCGTCGTTGCGCAGCACGAGGAACGTGACGGGCACGTCGTAGGCGGCTGCGGTCCACAGACTCTGGATCGCGTACTGGGCAGAGCCCTCGCCGATCACGCACACCACCGGGCGGCTCGGCTGCGCCAACTGGACCCCAATCGCGGCGGGCATCCCGAAGCCGAGGCCCCCGCCGGAGGAGAAGTAGTAGCTGCCTGGCGCGGACAGCCGCAACTGGTTGCGCAGCGCGAGCGTCGCCGACGGCGACTCGAGCACCACGATGCCGTCCTGCGGGAACACTTCGGCAAGCGCGCGCACAGCCGTGGAGGGGCTCATGGGGTCCGAGCTCGGCGCCGGCTCCGGAGCGGGACGCGCGGGAGGCGCCTGACGGTCGGACTCGCCGACCATGTCGGCCAGCGCGGTGAGCGTGAGCGCCGGGTCGGCCACGATCGCGTCGCCCATCGGCGCGCGGGCGGCCTCGTCGGGGTCGCTCGTGATCGCGACAAGCGCCGTGCCGTCGGCCAGCAGTGGGCCTGGAACGTTCGGGTAGTAGGGGAAGACTGAGGTGCCCACCGCCAACACGAGGTCGTGCGCGGCGAGCGCTTCTCCGACGGGGAGTACCGCCGGCGGGAGGATGCCCTGGAAGAGTGGATGGTTCTCCGGGAAGCCGATCCTTCCGCCGCCGGGTGCGGGCGTGGCGTAGACCGGCAGGCGCTGGAGCTCCGCGAGCCTGATCGCTGCGCCCCAGCCGCCGCTCGCGTCGATGTCGGGGCCGGCGACGAGCGCGGGACGCTCGGCGCGACGCAGCCGCTCGGCGAGCGCGGCGAGCGCATCGGGGCCGGGCAGCGCGGCGCCCGCGACCGAGCGGCTGCTCTGCTGGCGAATCGCCCCGTCGTCCACCTCGGCGCCCCAGTCGTCCATCGGGATCGACAGGAAAGAGGGTCCGCGCGGGGGCAGCGCCGCCATGTGGATCGCGCGTGCGAGCGCGTGCGGCACGTCCTCGGCCCGCGGTGGCTCGTAGCTCCACTTCACGAGCGGGTGGGGCATGCGGGTGGCGTCGCGGTTGGTGAGGTTTGCCTGCAGTGTCATCAGCGAGCGGTACTGCTGACCCGCGGTTATCACGATCGGGCTCTTGTTGGCCTGAGCGTTGAAGATCGCCCCCATGGCGTTGCCTACCCCCGGAGCCGTGTGCAGGTTTACGAGCGCTGGCCGTCCACTAGCCTGAGCGTACCCATCGGCGAGGCCAACGACCGAGGCCTCCTGGAGGCCGAGCACGTAGCGGAAGTCGGTGGGGAACTCGGTGAGCATCGGAAGCTCGGTGGAGCCTGGGTTGCCGAACACCGTCGTCATCGCGCGTTCGCGGAGCAGCTGGAACACGGCCTCTCTAACTGTTGTCATGTGGCTCCTCGAGTCAGGCTCAGGTGCTGGCACAATACCCAGCGGCGCATCTTTGGCGCCCGTTGTTTGTTCTGGAAGTCTTATCTTGGTCAGCCGACGCGCGTACATCCCACGGGTCCGCACTCGGTTGCTGCCGGTGGCAGCCGCAGGCGCTCTCATGTTCTCGGGAGCGCCCGCCCTGGCGGCCACTCACAGACACCGTGGCGAGGGAGCCGGCTCGCGCTATCCGGCGGGCGCCGAATATCCGCGCAGGGTCGCGCGACCAGGCGAATTCGCACACAGCTCGTCGAACACCGGCGGGGCGTCGGCGGGTCCGATCGTGGGGGCAAAGGCGCCGAAGGTCGGCGTAAAGAGGAAAGCCAAGAGGCGCAAGCCCGGCTTGCGCGGCAATCCGGCGCGGGCGCTCGTGGGGTATGGGGCGATGCAGCAGAGCTTCTACATCCCCGGCACTGGCCTGTACGCCGGGGAACCGTACTCCTACCTGTGGCCGTTCTCGCAGGCGCTGGCGGCGACCGTCAGCGTCTCCAACATCCCCGGTCAGGCAGCCAAACAGGCCTACACCTATTCGCGCGAACTGCACGTGCGCCTGTATGGGCTCGCGAGGTATTGGGGCCCGGCGGGCCAGACGCTACCCGGTGGACAGCCCGAAGGCGAAGAACCCGCCGAAGGCTCCGAATCCCCTGAAGCGGTGGGCATAGCACCCACGACGTTGCCGTCGTTCAACGGCAACGTCGTACCTCCAGGCGGGGTGAGCTACTACGACGACAACGAGTGGGTGGGGATCGAGCTCGCGCGGCTGTACAGGCTGCATCGCGAAGCGCCGCTGCTCGAAAAGGCCGAGCAGATCATGGCGTTCGTGATGGCCGGCTGGCAGACCAATCCCAAGCTTGCGTGCCCCGGCGGCGTGCCGTTCTCTGACTCCCCGAGCAACGCTGACCGCAACACGGTCACCGGCGGTCCGGCCGCCGAGCTCGGCGTGCAGCTCTACCGCCTCACGGGCAACACCGCCTACCTCCAGTTCGCGCAGATGGCCTACGAATGGGTGCGTCGCTGCCTGACGGCGCCGAACGGGCTGTACGCCGACCACATCCGTCCGCACGGCGTGATTGACCAGACGTATTGGAGCTACAACCAGGGATCGATGATCGGCGCGGGGGTGTTGCTCTACCAGGCAACCGGCAACGGCGCTTACCTCTACCAGGCGCGCCAGACCGCGAAGGCGGCGCTGGCCTACTTCACGGTCGAACGGCTCTTGTCGGAGATCCCGTTCTTCCCGTCCGTGTATCTCAGGAACCTGATGTATCTCGACTCTGTCACACACGACCCGCCGGGCAAGAGGCTCGCGCAGTCCTACGTGGACTACATGTGGGTCCACCGGCGCTTGACGAACGGCCTGTTCGTGTTCGGCTCGCCGCCCTCCTCGCAACTGCTCGTGCAGGCGGCGATCGTGCAGGTATACGCGCTTCTGTCGACATCCGCCGGCACGTACTTCTGATCGTCCCCGACACGTGCTCATGGTCGCTGCAGGTGGGCCGACACCGCAGCCACCCAGCCTGGGCGTTGCGGGTAGGCTTCGCGTCGGATGAGCGCGGATGCTCTCAACATGACCACCGCCAAAGGACTCGAGACGCTCGAGGCGGAGCTCGCCGTTCTCGAAGGGGCCGGACGCCGCGAGATCGCCGAGCGCATCAGGACCGCTCGCGAGTGGGGTGACCTGAAAGAGAACAGCGAGTATCACGACGCCAAGAACGACCAGGCGCATCTGGAGACGAAGATCGCGAGGCTACGCGAGCGTATCTCTACGGCCGTCGTCGTCGAGGAGTCCGAGGCGACGAACGGCGCCGTCGGGTTCGGTTCGACCGTCGTGGTTCGCGACGAGGCGGGTGTGCAGCGCAGTTGGCGGATCGTCAGCTCGCACGACGCCTCGCCGTCAGAGGGGCTGCTGTCGGCGGACTCTCCGGTCGCTCGCGCTCTGCTCGGGTGCCGTGCCGGCGAGCGGGCCTCCGTAGCGCTCCCCAAGGGGGAGAGCGTTCTCACCGTCGTGAGCGTCGCCTGAGCGCCGACGTCCACCCGGTCCGAGCAAGCTCGAGGCGGCGAGCAAACCACCGGTTGCTCGCATGCTTAGATGAGCGCTTGTGTGTCCCGCCGCAACTTCCTCCTTGCACCGATACAGGCGCTGGTCGGCGAGTTGCATGATCGAGGCGGGATCGCTCAATTCTTCCGGGATTCGCACGATCCCGTGCGATGCGGTGATGAAGAAGCCGGGACCGTTCTCGGAGAGGGCCGCGACGCTAGCATGCACAAGGGTCTCACCGTCTGCCTGCGAACGGTCATACAGGACACAGAACTCGTCGCCGCCCATGCGGTAGGCGGTCCCATAGGGCTCGACCGTGCTCTTCAGCCGCTCGCTCAAGCGGACGAGCAGTGTGTCGCCGGCAGGATGGCCAAAGGTGTCGTTGTAGAGCTTGAAGCCATCCAAGTCGTACAGCACGAGCCCCCACGGCTCCTGCGGGTGCGTGGCCTTCTTGCACGCGAGTCGAAGATCGCCCATCAGCCGCCGCCGGTTGCCGAGGCCGGTGAGTGGATCGGTCAGCGACAAGCGCTGGGAGTCGACTAGCAGGGCGAGGTTCTCGCGCCACGTGACGATCAGGTGCGCGCCGACCGCCAGGACGGTGGCGGCCGCGAGTATCAGGGCGGGCAGGGTGAGTTGTGGTCCGAGGTTGCCGTAGACGAGCACGCCGAGCGCGCTGAT
>DASUDH010000236.1:0-7690 GCA_036275675.1 Solirubrobacteraceae bacterium
GGGCGACCCTGACGCAGCCGACGGCCGCCACGCCGCGGGCGCAGGCGGCTGCGGCGATCCCCGGCTCTACGCCGGCGCCCTCACCTGCGGCGAGCGCCGCCGGCGTGGAACGCGCCATGGACGCCGCCTCCCCGCCCGCCCAGCTGTCGGAGCTCATAGGGCACAAGAACGCGCCGGTGGTGGCGGTCGAGGATGGGCGTGTCGTGGGGATCGGCGTCTCTCGCAGGCTCGGCGCTTACCTGGTGCTGCGAGACACCTATGGAGACGTCTTCACCTACGGCGGGCTCGGGAGCATCGCTCCCGGCTACCGCCTGCCCAAGCCGGCGCAGGTGCAGGTCCCGAAGGGCGCGCTCCCGAGCGGCGAATCCGGCAGCGATCCCGCGCCCAAGCAGGCCGCGAGCGCCGGCCGCCAGCTCCCGCTGACGCTGCACGTCGCAAGCAGGAAAACAGCGACACCGACGAAGTCCAAGCAGGCTGGCCTCTCCTCGCCGAGCCCGTCGAGCCAAGCCGATGCGCCCGTGGGTCTCGGCAAGGTTCGTGTGTTCGCACACCCGGGCAATCCCGACGCGATCGCGGCCGCGCGCGCCTCCGAGCAAGCGGCCCGCCGCAAAGCTGCAGCCGCCGGCTGGATGGCGCTGGGTCGCGGCTCGGTGGTGGCGCAGGGCACCGTGCTGGGCCATCTCGGCTCGGGCGGCGAAGGCCCGGACGCAAGCCTGCGCTTCGCGATCCGGCCCGACGGGGCGCAGAGCGCGATCGACCCGCGGCCGATCCTGGCGAACTGGAGGCAGCTCGACGCCGCGTTGCACCCGCAGGGCGCCAAAGACGGCCCGGTGCTCGCGGGCGCGACCGCGAGCGATGCGTTCCTGCTCTCACAGGGGGAGCTGGCTCGCGCCGTGCTCGCCGACCCGGGCATCAAGCTCGGCGCGTGCGACCACAGGCAGGTGGCTGCGGGCAAGGTGGATGGCGGTGCGCTCGCGCTGCTCGTGTTCCTGTCGCGCAGCGGACTGAAGCCGACCGTCGGAGAGTTGAGCTGCGGGCGCGCCGCCTACACGGCGAAGGGCCTCGTGACCACATTCCCGGCAGTGGGCACAGTCGATATCGCGGCCATCGACGGCGTTCCGATCGCGGGCCACCAGGGAGCGGGCACGATCACCGACGTAACGATCCGCACGTTGCTCACGGTGAAGCCCCAGTTCGCGCCGAAGCGAATCGTCAGCCTGATGAAGTACCCCGGGGCGCCGAGCACGGTCGCCGGGGCGGATCATTCGACCTACATCCAAGTCGAGCTGCCCGCGCGGGGGCCCGCCACGCCGGCGAGCAAGACGGCCGGCGCCCATGTCGCGCGCGCAGCGGGCGCAAGCCAAAGCTCCACCGCGCCACTCGCCGCAAGCCTTGTGCTGAACACGACCGAGTGGCAGCGGCTGATACAGCAGATCGGTGGCCTTCAGAGCCCGAAGGTGCCGCGCAATCCAAGCTCGTCGGCGATCCGCGACAAGCAGGCCCAGGCCGCGTCCGGCAACGGCGGGCCCGGGGTCAGCGCGTTGCCGTAGCAGACGCGCGTCTGCGATCATCCGCGCCGATGGCCACGTACGGCGGGATCGATCTGGGAGGGACGAAGATCCAGGCGATCGTCATGCGCGACGGGGACCGCAGCATGCTTGGCCAGGCACGCAACCTGACGCCACACGAGGGCGGCCCGGCGGCTGTGATCGCCGCGCTTGTCGCCTGCATGTCAGAGGCGGCTCGCTCCGCGAACATCGACGTCGAGCGGCTCGACGGAATCGGCGTGGGCGTTCCCGGCGAGGTCGACGCGGTGGCGGGCACGCTCGCGCGGGCCACCAACCTCTCGGAATGGGAGCGGCCGTTTCCGCTTGCGGCGGCGCTGTCGGAGCAGTTCGGTGTGAACGTTCGGCTCGGCAACGACGTGTCGGTGGCGGCGCACGCGGAGCTGTTGCTCGGAGCGGGCCGGGGAGCCAGCTCGCTGCTGTGCGTGTTCTGGGGCACCGGAGTGGGAGGGGGCGTGGCGCTCGACGGCGCCCTCTGGCACGGCCGCGGGGACGCCGGCGAGATCGGCCACATGGTCGTCAAGCAGGGCGGAGCGCGATGCCCCTGCGGACGTCGCGGCTGCATGGAGGCCTATGCGGGGCGCCGTGCGATGGAAGCCGAGGCGAAGCGGCTCGTCGAGAAGGGGCACGACACCGATCTCTTCAAGATCATGCACGAGCGCAAGCGCCAGACGCTCTCCAGCGGCGTGTGGGCGCACGCTTTGGCGCGCGAGGACAAACTCGCCAAGCGGCTGATCGAGCGCGCCGTGCAAGCGCTCGGCAGCGGGATCGCCTCGGCGGTGAACCTGCTCGACGTCGAGCTCATCCTGCTCGGAGGAGGGCTCGGCACGCGCTTCGGCGAGCCGATGCTCGAGCGCATCGCGCAGGCGATGAAGCCGCACCTCTACGGCGAGGACAAACCGCCGGCCCTGCGCCTCGTCGGCCTCGGCGACCTCGGCGGCGCGCTCGGAGCTGCTCTGCTGTGCGAGTCTTGATGCTGGTCCGCTCGGCGCGTGCTGGCCGATCTTTGATCGGTCCGGCGGGCTGCGCATGTGACTGTGACTTATGAGCTTTCCAGTCGGTGCATGCACCGACTGGCGAGGCCGCACATGTGCGGCCTCGTAGCAGGGCCGCATGCGGCACGGTCTTCCCGGGATTGGATCGATATGGACCGGGGAAGCCTCAGATGCCTGCGAGCGTGATTCCCACCAGCACCAGGGAAAGCGTGGAGGTGAGCGCCACGGTTATCCCCGCCACGCCGTCGAGCACGCCGCGGTTGCGCCGCTCGCCCATCACCCGCCGCGAGCGCGACAGGCGCCAGATGAAGAACAGGTTGATGGGCAACAGCAGGCCGTTGACGACCTGCACGCCCACGAGCAGCGAGATCACGGGAACCCCCGGGATCATCGCCACGAGCGCGCCGAGCGCGATCATCGCCGTGATGATCGACACGAACACGGGCGCCTCCTCGCGGCGGCGCCCGATGCCCTTCTCGTAGCCGAGCGACTCGGACACCACATAGGAGGTTGCGATCGGCAGAATCGCGCAGGCGAGCAGGCTCGCGCCGAGCAGGCCGACTCCGAACAGCGCCTCCGCGTAGGAGCCCGCGAAGGGGTTCAGCGCCCGCGCGGCGTCCGCGGCCGAGCTGACTTCGTGGATGCCGTGCCTGAACAGGGTGGCGCCGGTGGCGATGATGATGAAGCCCGCGATCAGGTTCGCGAAGATCGCGCCCGCCACCGCCTCGCGTTCCTCGTGCGGCAGGTCCTCCTCGCGCGCCCCTCGCTCGACCACGGCCGACTGCAGGTACAGCTGCATGTAGGGGGTGATGGTGGTGCCTGCCGTGGCGATCACGAGCAGCAGATAAGTGGAGCCGGTTTGGATTTCCGGCGAGACGATCGCCTTGCCCACTTCGTCCCAGGCGGGGTGCGCCAGGATCGCCGCGATGGGGTAGGCGAAGAAGGGGATCGTCAGCCAGATGAAGGTGCGCTCGGCAGAGCGGTAGGAGCCGCGCACGATGATCGTCCAGATGCCCACCGCCGCGATCGGCACAGAGATCTGCACGGGAATGCCCGCCAGGCCGAGCGCCGCTCCGATGCCGACGAAGTCGGAGATGCAGATGCCCATGTTGGCGATCAATACGGCGGCTGTGGCGAGCACCGACCAGCGAATCCCGTACTCCTCGCGGATCAGCTCGGCGAGCCCCTTGCCGGTGACCACCCCCATGCGCGCCGCAAGCTTCTGGACGATCGCGAGCGACACCGTGATGAGCACCATCACCCACAACAGCTGGTAGCCGTACTTGGCGCCCACCGATGAGTAGGTGGCGATCCCGCCCGCGTCGTTGCCGGCATTGGCGGCGATCAGGCCCGGCCCGAGCAGGGCGAGCAGCGCGAACAGGCGGGCGCGGCGCGGGCTAAGCCGCGCAGGCAGCCGCGGTCGGCCACGAGTGGCCGACCGGACACGGCGAATGACGGGCGGTACTCGGACCGCCATCGAACTGGTTGCCTGGGCCGTTCACGGCGCAGAGTGTATTTGTCTGAGGGGTTCGATGGGTTCGGCCTGGCCGGCCAGGATTGGTGTTGAGACGAACCCGAAGGAATAGAGGTGGGATATCAAATCTCTGGAATTTTACCATAGTCTATACAAATCATATATACGATAGTAAAATGTCAAAACATAGACGGCCAACTCCATAGACGGCCAACTCTCTTATCGCTTGCTCCGCGTCTACATCCAGGACGACATCGAGCCTCCCGGTAAAGACGTCAGTCCTCGCCGAGCAGCCCGAAGCGCCGCCGCCAGCCGCGCGGGAGCATCGCCTCGAGCACGTCGTCCACGGTGACGACGCCGAGCATCCGCTCTCGTTCGTCGACGACCGGTGCGCACGTGAGGTTGTAGTCCGCCATCACACGCGCCACCTCTTCGAACGATGCGTCGGCGCGTAGCGATGGCAGCTCGTGCTTGACCAGCGCGCTCAGGCGCCGCTCCGGCTCGGATCGCAGCAGTGTGGCAAGCGGGACGCTCCCTTCGAGCGACCCCTCTGGCGAGGTGACGAACACCGCTGTCAACAGCTCGGGTGAGATCTTGCTCAAACGGACCGCGTCGAGCGCCTCGCCGGCGGTTGTGCCCCGGCGCAGGGAGATGAACTCTGGACTCATCAGGCCGCCCGCCTCGGCCGGGTCGTAGCCGAGCAGGGCGCGCACCTTGACGCGGTGGCTGACCGGCAGCAGTGCGAGGACCTTGTCGCGTCGCTCCTCGTCGAGCTCGCCGGCCGCGTCAGCCGCGTCGTCGGGCGCCATGCGGCTCAGGATCTCTGCGACCTCCTCGTCAGGCCGATCCTCGAGGAACTCGCGCTGGTGGTGCTCGTCGAGCTCCTCGAACACGTCTGCCTCGAGCTCGCGGTCGTCCTCGCCGACAGCCTGGATGATCTCCTCGCCCTCGCGTCTGGAGGCGGCCTCCACGAGGTCCGCGATCTGAGCGGGGTGCAGCTTGCCCAGCTTGGGGTGGGGGACGCGCAGGCGCACGGTGGGCACGTGCCCCACGAATGGCTCGACGCTCGCCCAGTCGAGGAACTCGCCCGTGGCGATCCGCTGGCCCAATGGCTTGGGGAGCAGCCGCCGAAGGCCGCCGCGAGGGCCGGTGTCCACACCCACAACCCGCCACGAGCCAGCCAGGTGGGCGAGCTCGATCTCGTTTGCGCGCACGAGGCGGGCTCCCTCGACGTTGATCAGCTGACGGTCTAGCACGTCACGTCTCAGCAGAACCTCCTCCTCGCGCCGTTCGAAGCGGCGCAGGTCGAGCTTGGCCTTGCTGAGCACCACTCCGTCGTCCCGGATGTCCGACACGCGGTCGATGCCGAGATAGGAGGTGCGCCCCGCGACCTTCACCAGGAAGCCGGTGATCTGCGGGTAACCGACACCGCCGAGGCGCACGATCACATCCTCGACCTTCCCGAGACGCTCACCGTCGCTGTCGCGCAGCGGCCGGCCGACGAGTGAGGAGAGATGCAGGATCGGCGGCGCTTGGACGGCTTGTGAGCTCACTCGGCCAATCCTACTTGTGGTCTGGAGCTTTTCAGGCCGACCTGCTTGCGAATCGGAGGTCTCCGGCCGGCCCGGTCCGGGCGATGGCGGCAGGCTCAGCCTAGCCGCCGGTCAGGCTCGTCGGGATCCTCTGGCCGCGCGGGGGCGGGTCGTCGAGCAGCAGGCGAGGAATCGTCACGGGACGAAGCCCGCGCCTTCGCAACCCGCTCACGATCGCTGGCACCGCCGCGATCGTCTCCGAGCGGTTGCCGCCCGCGTCGTGCATGAGGATGATCGCGCCGGGCTTTGCGCCGGCGAGCGCGCGCCGCACGATCGTTTCGGTGCCCGGCACGGTGTAGTCGGCTGTGTCGACGGACCAAAGGATCATCAGCAGGTGCAGATGGTGCAGCTCGCGGAAAGTAGTGGCGTTGAACGAGCCATACGGCGGACGGAACAAGCGCGGGCGCGGACCGCCGACCAGCTCGATCTGGGCCATCTGGTCGAAGAGCTGTTCGTACTGATCGTGGGGGGAGAGACTGGACATCATCGGGTGGGTCTCGGTGTGGTCGCCGATCGCGTCGCCTGAGCCCAACTCATCGATGGTGCCCGCGGAGAAGTACCGCTCCTGGTTGCCGATCGCGAAGAATGTTGCTTGGACGTGCAGCCTGTTGAGCGTTGCCACGAGTTGCTGCGTGTAGGGCCCGGGTCCGTCGTCGAACGTGAGCGCGACCTCGTTGGCCTGCGACCCTCCGCTCGTCACGGCGGGCGTGTAGGCGAGCACTGAGTCGATCGCCTTCTGCTCGGCCCTGGCGGTGTCCGCGGCGCGCTCGGCCTGGCTCGGTGACAGCGTGGAGACGTGGCGTATCGCCGAGTGGGCTGGCGGATGGCTCGAGCTTCCATGCGAGGTGATCGCCGCGATCAGCAGCGCCACGATCACGATGAGCGCGAGTCCAGCGCCCGCGCGGCGGCGACGGAAGATTTGATCGGGGCTCGCATGTGGACGCGTCGCATCCACCACTTGCACGGGGGCGCCGTGCTCGTCGGTCGCCTCATCGGAGTCGACGGGCGGCACGTGCTTTGCCCGGGAGCGATCCTCCCACGTCCAGTCCCAGCGTGTCATGCGCGTCTATTTTGACTATGTGCTCCCGTTTTGGGTTTCGATCGGCTTGCTGTCGCTCTGCCAGGGTGTCGTGGTGTGCCTGCCGCGCGCCTGGTCGCCGGTGCGGATGGCACGCTTGAGCAGTCGCCTGTGGGCCCTGATCCCCGCCATCTCTGTGATTGCCTTCGTCGCAGTGGGACGGGTCGCCGAACGCGACAGCGCCAGGACGCTTACGTATCTAGCGCTTGTCGCGGTACCGCTGCTCGCCGCGCTCGCGCTCGGTTGGCTCGCGCGGGGCGCGAGGCCGGGGCTGGCGTTGCTCGTGACGCCCCTGTTCGCGTTGGCCTGGGCCGACCGCGGTGGGCTCGCCGGCGAGGGCGCCGCCGTGGCGCTGTCGGCGCTCAGTTGCGTCGCGCTCGGGGCCTTGATCGCGGGCGTCACGCCCGCACGTTGGCTGGCGCTCGGAATCGTGGCGATGGCCGCCGCCGACGCGGCGCTCGTGGTCTCGGACCTGTTGCAAGGACCGAACGACGTCCTCAATGCCGCACGTCCCGCGGGAGGGCTGCCGCGCCTGCAGGCCGCGGTGTTCGGCTCGGCCACGATGGGCTATGGCGATCTGTTCGTGGCGGGCGTGCTCGGCGGGTTGCTCGCCTGTGCCCGTGAGGGTGCGGTGGCGGACGACCGTTCGCGGCAGTTGACGGGTGCAGTCCTCGTCGTGCTGCTGGCGTTCGCGTTCGACTTCCTGTTCTTCGTCGTAGACGAGCTGCCGGCGACCGTGCCCGTGGCGGGCGCGCTCGCGATCCTCGTGCTCAGGGCCCGTCGCCGCGGGGTCGGCTGGGTGGGAGCTCGTGCCGCGAGCGCTCCGGCTGCGACGCCGGGTCCCTCGCCTGCGAGCGCTGCTCCCGCTCGAGCGCCGGCTCCCCGTTGAACCGCGCGCCGATCGCGGGCGCTCTCTGCGCGCCCTCGGGCAAGGCGTCGCCGGGTTCGACGTCGAGCCTCGCGGTCGGTGGCTGCGGGCTCGTCTC
>DASUDH010000237.1:0-3283 GCA_036275675.1 Solirubrobacteraceae bacterium
GCGCAGGCGCACACGCTCGAGCGTCACCGGCGGACGGGGCTCGGCGCCGGCGCCCACCGTCTCGCGCACGAAGCTCAGCGCGTGCGGCGACAGACCGGGTGGATGCTGCGGATCGCCCCAGCCCCACCAGCGCATCCGTCCCGCCCGCGGCAGGGTTGTGCGAGGGCCGGGTGTGGCTGTGCGCCCGCCGGAGGAGGTCGAGCGAACACCGGGCTCAGGGTCGGAGGCGGAGCGCAATTCAAGACCGCCTGCCGGCTATCAGCTCCAGCCCGTCCAGCGCCTCTTCGATCGTGGAGACGGCCGCGCGCTGCACGAGTGGGCCGCCGAAGCGCGAGATCCCGCTGAAGCGGAGCGAAAGCGCCCCGCTCCCCCGGAAGCCCTGCAGCACCTGACGCAGCTCGATCGTCACCTCCGTGGCGGGACCGTCGCTCCCGTGCGCAGCCGCGAGGCAGATCTCCGTCTCGGCGCTCTTCAGCACGCGCGCGAACGGCGTGTTCTCGATCTGCTGGGACCACACGATCCGCCACGGCTCGACCGCGTCGAGCAGCTTGAAATCGGCGCGCACGATCCTCCCCCTGGGGCTCATCAGCACCTCCGTGAAGGCACCCAGCTCGCCTGCCTGCCCCCCGTCACGGGGGGTGCCCGTCAGGGTGACGGCCTCCACTCGATTCACGCGCGGCCACCAGCGCGGCAGGTGGTGCGGGTCGCCGAGCACCTCCCACAGCTCCTGCGCGGAGGCTGCGATCGTGCGGGTGCGTCGCGCGGTCGGCACCCTGCCAGCTTACGGCCTGCCCGGGTGGTCGTCCTTGCTCGACCCGCCCGGCGAACGTCCGCTCGGGGCTGCTCAGCGGACGATCTTGCGCAGATCGCGGACGAGCAGCAGGTGCTTCAGATGGGTTGTCACCGCCGCGAGGTTCTCGAGCGCGTCGACCGCGTCCTTGCGGCGTTGCGGGTTGCGCGAGCGCAACGCCGGCGCGAGGATCTGCTGCAACAGGCTCGCCTCGCGATCGGCCGAGGAGCGGAAGACGCGCAGGTTGCGCCCGCCGACGCCGTAGCGGGCGAGCTCGGAGACAGCGCTCACGATCTCGCGCTCGGTCTCGTCGAAGTAGCGCACCCCGCCGCGCATCTCGCCCTTCACCACGCCGTACTCTTCGAGCTCGCGCACGAGCTTCGCGTCGGCGTTCGTCTCCTCGAGCACGTCTTCGAGGGAATACAGCGCGCCCGTCCCCTCGCGCACGCTGACGCTCGTACGCCACACGCGCTTGCCGCCCTCGTGGGCGGGACGCGGCACATCCGTGTCGTCGGCGCGTCCCGCCGCGAGCTCCTGGCGGATGACCCGCAGCGGCAGGAACTCGTCGCGCTGCATGCGCAGGATCGTGCGCAGGCGCGCGATGTCGTTCTGCGTGTACAGCCGGTAGCCGCCGGGGGTCCTGCGCGGCGTCAACAGCTTCTGGTCCTCGAGATAGCGGATCTTGGAGATCGAGATGTCGGGGAACTCCTGCACGAGCGCCTTACACACCGCGCCGATCGTGAGCGCCTTCTGACGACCGCCCCCCCCTGCGTTGGACTTCGCGGGCGCGTCGGGCTCGGCGAGGTCGAGCTCGGCCTGTCGCGGCTGGGTCTGTGGGAGCGTCGCCATCAGCGCGCGTGGTAGGTGAGCTTGTACTTTCCGATCTGGACCTCGTCGCCCTCCTCGAGGCGTTGAGAGTCGATCCGCGAGCGGTTCACGTACGTGCCGTTCAGCGACCCGCAGTCGTCGAGGTACCAGTGCTCGCCGCGGCGCACGAGCAGGGCGTGATCGCGCGAGACCGTCACGTCGTCGAGGAACACGTCGCAGTCGGGACGCCGGCCGATCGTCATCCGCTCGCGGTCGACCGCGAAGCTCTCCCCCGCCCGGCCTCCGCCGGCGCGGATCACGAGCGCCGCGCCGTGCGCGGTGACGTCCCCGAGCTCGACCGGCACGAGCTCGCCGGTCTCGTCGATCCGGTAGGTGGCGGTCACCGGCTCGCTCGCCGGTCCCTCCCCGCGCGCTAGCAGGGCGCCGCAGCGCTGGCAGTAGTTGGCGCCCTCGTCATTGACGAAACCGCACTCTGGGCAGTGCAAGGCCATGACCTGCCTCCCGCTCTATCCGCCCCGAGGTCTGAAGCTTGCGTGTGCTGTCGCCGCGCGAGCCACGGCTAGACCTCGTCGATCGAGGCTCCGCCCCCACGGTTGGCGAGGATGTCCGTCAGGCGCTGAACGTCGTCGCCCGAGATGGTCGCCTCGCCGTCCTTGTGCTTGTTGCGCAGGCGGCTCACCAGCTCGGCGCGCAGGATGTCGATCTTGCCGTGCAGGATGCGCCGCTTGTAGGAGATCTCCATCTCTTCCTCGGTGAGCTGACGGATTACCTCCTTGAGCTCGGTGTCGGTCATCGAGCCAAGGTCGGGGAAGGTGTCCATCGTGGGCGATCTCCTCTTGCGCAAGGATTCAAGGGCAGGGAACTGCCGGTGCTGCCATGCTGCCGTTCGAGTATAGACCAAAAGGTGAAGTTGAGCTTGAGAGTGTCTAAACAGCGATTCACACGCACGCAGCTCGTGGCCGCGACACTGATCGTCCTGATCGTCGCCGCCGGCGGGATCGCGCGCGGCGCGGCGATCGGTACGAACACGCACCTCTCGGCCGACGAGAGCGGCTACGTGGCCAACGCCAACAGGATGCTCTCAGGCGAACGCTACGCGACGTTCAAGTGGCCCCCCGGGACCTCCTTCGCTTTCGCCGTGACCACCCGGCTGTCGGGCCACCATTCGCTGCGCCTCGCCATGCACGCGCGCGGCCCCGCGCAGTACACGCAGCTCGCGATCGGTGTCCTCGCGCTTGGACTGGCGGCCGCGCTCGCGTGGCTCCTGGCTGGACCCTGGGCCGCCGTCATCGCCACCGCGCTGGTGGCCGGCTACGCGCCGCTGGTGGTGGCCACGCGCACGTACCTGAGCGAGCCGCTCGGCACGCTCGCGCTGCTCGCCGCGGTCGCCGCGGCGGCGCTCGCCCAGCGGCGCCTGGGCACGCGCACGCGCACCTGGCTCAGCTGGCGTCTGAGCGCTCGCCGGGAGTTGATCGCGCTCGCAGGCGCCGGAGCGGTGGGCGGGCTCGCGTGCCTCGTGCGCGGCGATCTCGCCGTCGGCATGGCGGTGATCGCGGTCGCGCTGGCCTGCGCGGGGCGACCGGGCATACGCGCCGGGCTGCTGCGCGGCGGCGTCTACCTCGCCGCGCTGTTGCTCACGCTCTCGCCCTGGCTCGTCTATGCGTC
>DASUDH010000238.1:0-9272 GCA_036275675.1 Solirubrobacteraceae bacterium
GGAGTTGAAGCTCGAGTAGACGAGGATCGAGCGCTCGAAGCCGCGGCACTCGCACCTCGAGAGTGGGGCACTTGAAGCTCGGGTGGTCCTGGTAGCCTGTCGCGGCTATGGCGGTCCCCAAGAAAAAGCAGTCGCACAGCCGCACCTCGCTGCGCCGCGCCCAGCACAAGATCGACGCGCCCGCGGTGAACGAGTGCCCCCGCTGTCACAGCCCACGCAGGCCGCACCGGGTGTGTCCCGTGTGCGGTACTTATGCGGGCCGTGAGGTGGTCGTCCCTGAAGCACACGATCACGACCACGAGTAGACCGACGGATGACGGGGTCGTCTAGCCCCGACGGCCGCACGAGGCCGAACCCTGGTGCACGTGTGCAACCCGTTGTGGCCGTCGATGCCAACGGCGCCGACATGGGTCCCGGCGAGGTCGCCGCCGGCGCGACGCTCGCGGCCGCGCGGGGCGTGCGCGTGCTCCTGTTCGGGCCGGCCCGGCAGATCGGAGCCGTGCCGCCGGGCGTGGAGGTCGTGGACGCGCCCGTGTCGGTCGCCAAGAGCGCCGATCCGGTCAGGGCTGTGCGCATGACGCCGGGGGCTTCGATCGTGCAGGCCGCGCAGGCGGTGGCGGCCGGCCGGGCGCAGGCGCTGGTATGCGCCGGCGGCACCGGCGCGGCGCTCGCGGCCGGACTGTTCACCATCAAGCGTGCACAGGGCGTGCACCGCCCGGCGCTTGCGCTGCCGATTCCGGTTCCCGGCAGTCCCGTGACACTGCTCGATGTGGGCGCCAACGACCGGGCACGCAGCGAGCACCTCGTACAGTTCGCGTTCATGGGGGGCGCGTTCGCGAAGGCGGTGCTCGGCGTCCAGCACCCGCGCGTGGGTGTGCTGTCCAACGGCGAGGAGCGTGAGCGCGGCAGTGAGCTGGTGGTGGCAGCGGGCGGCGAGCTGCGGGAGCGCCTGCGTGGCAGCGGGCTGCGGTTCGTCGGCAACGTCGAGGGCGGTGACATCGCCGGTGGCGCCGCGGACGTGATTGTCACCGACGGGTTCACGGGCAACATCGCGTTGAAGTTGATGGAGGGTGTCTCCCAGACGGTGCTCGAAGCCGTCAGGGACGCGGCGAGCGCGTCGCTGCGCGGCAAGCTCGGCGGGATGCTGCTGCGCCCATCGTTGCGGGAGTTTCGCGACGAGATCGACCCGGAAGGTCAGGGTGGAGCGTACCTGCTCGGATTGCGCCGCCTCGCCGTGGTCCCGCACGGACGTTTCGGCAGGCGTGGCTTCGCGCAGGCGATCGTGCGCGCTGAGCGGGGTGCGCGCGAGGATGTGGTGGGCGCGACGCACGCGGCTCTCAGGGACGCGGGAGCGTTGAGAAGGGCGCCTGTGTCCGCCGGTCCGGCTAGCCTGGCAAGCGAATGACCCGTGAGCAAGTGTTCGTCCTGATACAGGCCCACCTGGCCGACGAGCTGGATGTGGAGCCAGATCGGATCGGGGATGGCACGCGCTTCAAGGAGGATCTCGAGGCCGACTCGCTGGACCTGTACACGCTGGTGCAAGAGCTCGAGGACACCTATGGCGTGCAGATCTCCGACGAGCAGGCGGCGGACATCCTCACGGTCGGCCAGGCGGTGGATTTCGTCGTGGCACACTCCAACGATGGGTGAGCGGGACAGCCTGTGTGGTGTGGAGCTGTTGCAGTCACTGCTCGACGAGCTGCCGGAGGAGCTGGCGCGGCAGGTGTTCACGCACGCCTCCTGGACGGAGCGGCGCAGCGACTCCTATACGCGGCTCGCGTTCCTCGGCGACAGCGTGCTCGCGCTGGCGGTGACCGCGCATCTCTATCCGCGCCTGGAAGCGGAGCGCTTCGGCGCAGGGCGGCTCACGAAGATCCGCGCGCAAGCCGTCTCGGGACGCTCGTGCCGCGCGGTGGCCGAACGCCTCCATGTGGGAAAGCGCCTGCGGGCCGCCGCCCCCGAGAACGGGGAGGGCAGGCTGGTGACGCTGCTGGAGACGGAGCGGGTGCTCGCCTCGGTGATCGAGGCGGTGATCGGAGCGTGCTACCTGCACGCCGGGTACGAGCGCACCGCGCGGGCTGTGGTGGAGGCGTTCGCGCCGGAGATCGAGTATGCGTTGGATCATCCGCTCGACTTCAAGTCGGCTTTGCAAGAGCGGCTCGCAAGGCGTGGAGAGACGATCGAATACGAGGTCACCGACGAGCACGGACCGCCGCACAACCGCACGTTCGTGGTGGTGGCCCTCGTGGACGGCAAGCCACTCGGGGAAGGACGTGGTCGCAGCAAGAAGCACGCCGAGCAGCAGGCGGCGAACGAGGCGCTGGAGAGCCTTGCGAAAACATGAGTGTCAGATGTATCTGAAGTCGCTCACATTGAAGGGCTTCAAGTCGTTCCCGGACCGCACGCGACTGGATTTCGGTCCGGGCGTGAGCGTGGTGGTGGGGCCGAACGGGTCGGGCAAGTCCAACGTCACCGACGCGCTGCTGTGGGCGATGGGCGAGCAGTCGCCGCTCGCGGTCAGGGGCCAGTCGATGCAAGATGTGATATTCGGCGGGGGCCGCGGCGTGCAGGCACGCAGTTCCGCAGAAGTGGAGATCGTGCTCGACAACTCCGACGGCGCGCTGGATCTGCCGTTGGCGGAGATATCGATCGTGCGCCGGCTCGACCGCTCGGGCGAAGGCGAGTATCGCCTGGGCGGCGCGCGCTGCCGGCTCGTGGACGTGATCGAACTGCTCTCGGATACGGGCATGGGCAAGGAGGCCCACTCGGTCATCTCCCAGGGACGGGTCGAGGCGATCGTCACGTCCAAGCCTCGCGACAGGCGCCTGCTGATCGAGGAGGCGGCGGGGCTCGGCAAGCATCGCAAGCGCCGCCGCCGCGCGCAGCTGAAGCTGGAGCGCACGCAGGAGAACCTCGACAGGGCGCTCGACGTGGAGCGCGAGGCGCGCACCCGTCTGCGGCCGCTCAAGCGCCAGGCCGAGGCCGCCGAGCTGCACGAGCGCTTGGAGCGCCAGATGCTGCAGGCACGCTGGGAGCTCGCGCGCGAGGCGGTCAGGGCCAGGCGCGAGGAGCTCCTCGCGGCCGAGGAGGGAGTGCAGGCAGCCAGAGCTGCGCGCGGGCAGATCGAGTCGCGCTTGCAGGCCGTAATTGAGCGGCGGGGGAGTGCGGAGAACGCGCTGGCCGAGCGTACAGAGCGCCACGACGCGCTCATAAGGCGGGTGTATGAGATGCGCTCGGCCCGTGAGCGCTTGCAGATGCGCGGCGAGCAGGCGGCGGCCACCGCCGCTACCGTGACCCAGCGGGCGAGCCGCATCGAGATCGAGCTGGACGCGCTCGAGCGGGCGGATCCCGTCGGCGACGCGGAGCGCGGCCCGGTGGTTTTGGAGGAGCAGGCAAACGCCGAGCGCGTCTGGTCGGCGATCTGGGAGGAAGTGCGCGAGGCGATCGTGGAGGGCATCGAGCACGTGTTGTCGCTGAACGACGTCCACGAGCGAGAACTGGCGATCGGGGAGCTGACGGGCCGGGTCGAGCGTCTCGCGCGTGGGGCGCTCGAGCACGCGCCCGAGAGACTGGACCGGTTCGAACATGAGCACGAGCTGACTGGGAGGGCGCAGCGCAGACGGACCGAAGAGGCCGAGCGCCCGCTACGGATCGAGCGCCTGCGAGCCCAGCATGCAGCCGACCTGGAGCTGGCGCCACGCGCGGAGCGCCTGGCCGCGGCGCTCGCGAGCGCGGGCGACGCGCTGGGCGGGCTGCTGGCGCAGATCGAGGAGCTGCTCGGCCACGACCGCGCCGCGGGCGAGCAGGTATCGGCCGAGCTGCGAGCGTGTGCGCAGGAGGAGGCCGAGGTCCAGGCTGCGCTGCGGGTGGAGGGCGAGGCGGTCACCGGCGCCGAGGTGGCGGCGCAGCGCGTGCGCGACCAGGCGGCCGAGGCCGAGGAGGAGCTGCGGACCGTGTCGGAGCGCCTGGACCTGCCGATAGCCGAGCAGGAGACGGTGGAGCCGCTCGGCGAGGAGCAGGAGCAGGCGCTGAGGGCTCGCGTGGAGCGGCTGGTGCGCCGGCGCGAGCAGCTCGGTCCGGTGAACCCGCTCGCGCAGCAGGAGTACGCGGAGGCGATCGCTCACGTCGAGGAGCTGGAGGAGAGGCGCACCGACCTGGAGACTGCGCTGCGCGAGCTGAGAGCGGTGATCCGCGAAACCGACCGTCAGATCCACGAGACGTTCAACGAGGCGTTCGACGCCGCGGCGCGCAACTTCGAGGAGCTCGTGGAGGACGTGTTCCCGGGGGGCAGCGGGCGGTTGAGGCTCGTCAGGGACGAGCAGACTCCGCGCACGGTGCTCGGCGGTCAGCCGGCGCCCGCGGACGGCGAGGCGACTGACGCGGAGGAGGAGGCGGAGCTCGAAGCCGACGCCGAGGCGCAGGACGCCGAGGAGATGCTGGGCGTGGAGATCGAGATCACCCCGGCCGGCAAGGCGACCAAGCGGCTGTCGCTCCTGTCTGGCGGCGAGAAGTCGATGACGGCGATCGCGTTCCTGTTCGCCGTGTTCCTGGCGCGACCGTGTCCGTTCTATGTGCTCGACGAGGTCGAGGCGGCGCTCGACGACCTGAACCTGGACCGCTTCTTGACGCTGCTGCGCCGCTATGCGGATAGGGCTCAGTTCATCGTGATCACCCACCAGAAGCGCACGATGGAGGCCGCCGACTGGCTATATGGCGTGTCGATGGCCGACAATGGCGTCTCGCGGGTGCTGTCGAGACGGCTCCCGAAGGAGGAGTCCACGCCACAGGTCGCTCCGGTGGCGTAGAGCTGAGTCGTGCCGCGCGACTGGTCCGATCTATTCATCGCGGATGGGCCTGAGGGCTCGGGCTCCGCTGGTGAGGTGCGGCATGACGAGGGCAAGGAGCGCCGCCGCGGGCTGCTGAGGCGCTTGCGGGAGAACCTGTCGAAGACCAGGCAGGCGCTGGGCAGCGAGATCCAGGCGACCCTGTTTTCCAGTATCGACGAGCGCACGTGGGAGCGGCTCGAGGAGGCGCTCGTTATGGCAGACGTGGGCGCGAGCACGACCGCGTCTGTGGTGCAGAAGCTCGAGCTGGAGACCACCGAAGGCGGGTTGACTGGTGGACGGGCGCTCTCGGAGCGGCTGGTCGAGCTGCTCGCGGACACTGCGAGGAGCGACAACGATCGCATCGACATCCGTGCCAGGCCGACCGTGATCCTCACGGTCGGGGTCAACGGCACCGGCAAGACGACGACGATCGGCAAGCTCGCCTGGCACCTGCGCGAGGAGCTGGGGGTGAGCGTGCTGCTCGGCGCAGCGGACACGTTCCGGGCGGCGGCGACCGAGCAGCTCGAAGGGTGGGCGCGGCGAGCCGGCTGCGGGATCGTCACCGGGCCCGAGGGATCGGACCCCGGATCGGTGGCGTTCGAGGCGGTGGCGCAAGCGCGCGGCAGGGGCGTCGACGTCGTGATCGTCGATACCGCCGGGCGCCTGCACACGCAGGACGACCTGATGGGCGAGCTCGCGAAGGTGCGGCGGGTGATCGCAAGGCAGCTCGAGGGAGCGCCGCACGAGACGCTCTTGACTGTCGACGCTACGACCGGCCAGAACGGGTTGCGCCAAGCGCGGATGTTCGCCGAGTCGGCGGGGGTGAGCGGGATCGTGCTCACAAAGCTTGACGGAACCGCGCGTGGTGGGATCGCGCTTGCGATCGCGCGCGAGCTGGGACTGCCGGTGAAGCTGATCGGGATCGGGGAGCGACTCGAGGACCTGCGCCCGTTCGATCCGGACGACTTCGCCCGCGCCTTGATCGCTGAGCCATAATCACGGTATGGATGCTTGGATCGTCTGGCTTGTGGCCGCGTGCATCCTCGGTGTGAGCGAGATGCACCAAGGCGGCTTCTACCTGGCGCCGTTCGCTGTGGGCGCG
Organism: Solirubrobacteraceae bacterium; assembly: GCA_036275675.1. Lineage (GTDB taxonomy): Bacteria > Actinomycetota > Thermoleophilia > Solirubrobacterales > Solirubrobacteraceae > Palsa-744. Next base: position 5,929 of record DASUDH010000238.1, read on the forward strand.
GCGCTCGCGGCCGTGGTGGGCCTGCTCGGCGTGGGGGCGCTGCTGTCGAGCATCGTATTCCTGGCGTCATCTGGGATCGTGTTCACGACATTGCGGCCGGTGGCTCGCCGCCATCGCCGGCTGCCACCGTCGATCCGAACGGGTGCGGCGGCGCTCGTGGGTCGCAAGGCGATCGTGCTCGAACGGATCGCCAACGACGAGGGGGTCGGTTGCGTGAAGATCGACGGCGAGGTGTGGACCGCGCGCAGCTTCGACGAAGACCAGGTCTTCGACGCGGGCGAACGCGTCGAAGTCGTCGAAATACGCGGGGCGACCGCGCTGGTGATGCACTGAGACACTGGTTGGGCTGAGAACCCGACAGAAAGGAAGAGTCATCCGTCATGGTTGCTCTCATCGTCATAGCCGTGGTCGTCCTGTTCGCGCTGGTCGTGGCTGCGCGCACGATCCGTGTTATCCCCCAGGCGCGGGCGGGCGTGGTCGAGCGACTGGGCCGCTACAGCCGCACGCTCGAGCCCGGCCTGACGATCATCACGCCGTTCATCGACCGCGTGAAGCCGCTGGTGGACCTGCGCGAGCAGGTCGTCAACTTCGCGCCACAGTCGGTGATCTCCGAGGACAACGTGGTCGTGGCGATCGAGACGGTGCTGTACTTCACGATCACCGACCCTCGCTCCGCCACCTACGAAGTCGCCAACCCGCTTCAGGCGATCGAGCAGCTGACCGTCACCACGCTGCGCAACGTCATCGGCGGTCTCACGCTCGAGGCGACTCTGACCGCGCGGGAGAACGTCAACGCCGAGCTGCGCACCGTGCTCGACGAGGCGACCGGCAAGTGGGGGATTCGCATCAACCGCGTGGAGATCAAGTCGGTCGACCCGCCACCTGACATCAGGACCGCGATGGAGAAGCAGATGCGCGCCGAGCGCGACCGGCGCGCGGCGATCCTCACCGCCGAAGGCGAGAAGCAGGCGCAGATCCTCACCGCGGAGGGCCAGAAGCAGGCTGCGGTGCTCAAGGCCGAAGGCGACAAGCAGGCGGCGGTGCTGCGCGCCGAGGGCGAAGCGAAGGCGATCGACACAGTGTTCAGCGCGATCCACGAGGGCAAACCGTCAAGAGACCTGCTCAGCTACGAATACCTGCAGATGCTCCCGCAGCTCGCCGAAGGCGACTCCAACAAGGTGTTCGTCATCCCCTCAGAGTTCGCCGAGGCATTCGGCGGCATCGGCGAGGCGCTGGCGCGCCGCGGCGAGCACAAGCCACCCGAGTCGGGACCCGCCTGATCCCCGCCCCTCTCTCGACCATCTCACCTCCTGCCGGCTGGCTGTGAGGCTGCGAGAATTGGGCTTCTGATGTTCGACTCCCTCGCCGAGAAGCTCCAGGCCACGCTGGGCGACGTCCGCCGGCGAGGCACGCTCACCGATAAGGACATCGAGCAGGCTATGCGCGAGATTCGCCTCGCGCTGCTCGAGGCGGACGTCAACTTCAAGGTCGTCAAGTCCTTTACGAGCGACTTGCGAGATCGCTGCCTGGGGGCTGAGATCGTCGGACAGCTCAACCCCGGTCAGCAGGTCGTGAAGATCGTCGCGGACGAGCTGACCGCCCTGATGGGGGGCGCCGCGGCTGGCCTGAGCTTCTCGCCGCGACCGCCCACGGTGATCCTGATGGCCGGCCTGCAGGGATCGGGCAAGACCACAGCCACCGCCAAGCTTGCGCACTACCTGCGTGCGGAGCACTCTGCGTCGGTGGCGCTCGCCGCGTGCGACGTCTACCGGCCAGCGGCGGTCGACCAGCTCGTCAAGGTAGGCGCTCAGGCGGGCGCTGCGGTGTACGAGCAGGGGACCGACCGCGATCCGGTCGAGATCGCGGCGTGGGCGCTCGAGCGCGCCGTGCGGGAGGGCAAGGACGCGCTGATCGTCGACACCAGCGGTCGCCTGCATGTCGATGAGGAGTTGATGATCGAGCTGGTGCGGATCCGCGATGCGGTCAAGCCGCACGACGTGCTGCTCGTTGTGGACGCGATGACCGGTCAGGACGCGGTCAATGTGGCCGAGCGGTTCGCGGCGGCCGTCCAGTTCGACGGCGTCGTGATGAGCAAGCTCGACGGCGATGCTCGCGGCGGCGCGGCGCTGTCCGTGAAGGCGGTCACGGGCAAGCCGATCCTGTTCGCATCCACCGGCGAGAAGCTCGACCAGTTCGAGCGCTTTCATCCCGACCGCATGGCTCAGCGGATCCTCGGGATGGGCGACGTGATGAGCCTGATCGAGAAGGCCGAGCGACAGTTCGACGAGACGCAGGCCGCCGATCTGGAGCGCAAGCTGCGTCGCAACGAGCTCGGCCTGGACGACTTCCTGGATCAGCTGAGGACGATCCGCCGGATGGGTCCCTTGACGAACGTGCTCGGGATGATCCCGGGCTTCGCGGGAGCCCAGGTGAAAGGCGTGAAGGTGGACGAGCGCGAGCTCGACCGTGTCCAGGCGATCATCCTCTCGATGACCCCCGAGGAGCGCAGCCGTCCAGAGCTAATCAAGGGATCCAGGCGCCTGCGGATCGCGCGGGGATCGGGCACCGACGTGCAGCAGGTCAACCAGCTCATCAAGCAGTTCGGTCAGGTGCGCAAGGTGATGCGTCAGGTGGGTCGCGGCAAGATGCCGGACGTCGGCGCCCTCATGCGTCAGGCTCGCTGACGCGCGGGCTCACGGCTGCTCGCGGGCGCTTCCACTCTGGATCCTCCCCGCGTGACGATCTCTCACCGTCTAAGCTCTGGGGTTCCAGCGCATGTGCTCGAGCGCGTAGGTTCAAGCATCCAGAGAGGAAATCGTGTCGGTAAGGCTCAGGCTCACGCGAGTGGGCGCAAAGAAGAACCCGGTGTGGCGCGTGGTCGTCGCCGACCAGCGCTCCCCGCGCGACGGTCGCGTGATCGAGACGATCGGCCACTACAACGCCCAGACGAACCCCTCGACGATCGTGATCGACGAGGAGCGCGCACGGAGCTGGCTCGCTCGCGGGGCTCAACCGTCGAACACGGTGCGCAAGTTGCTGCGCATCCAGGGAATCGGCCAATAGCCCCGCGCACGGCACGGCGTGGGGCGAGCGCGTGACTGCGACAGGCGAGCCGGTGTCCTCGGATGTGATGAGAGAGCTCTTGGAGTACCTGGCACGGGGATTGGTCGACAACCCGGAGGAGGTGTCGGTCGAGCAGTTCGAGGAGGACGACGGAACGATCGTGCTCGAGCTGTGCGTGGCCGACGAGGACTACGGCCAGGTGATCGGTCGCGGGGGGCGCACCGCTCATGCGCTACGGACCGTCGTAAAGGCCGCCGCGGTCAATGAGAAATGCCGTGTGC
>DASUDH010000239.1:0-7250 GCA_036275675.1 Solirubrobacteraceae bacterium
CCGGCGTAGCGCATGCCGGCGTCGCCTACCGACCGCAGCCGCGGTCGCGAGTGAGGCGCTGCCTCGGTCGGGGTGACGGCGCTGTTCATGAGCGATCGCGCAGTGGGTGGTGTGGGGGTTGTGACATGGCTCGAACAATGATGGTGCCCGTAAGGTCGCTTGTCTGTAGGGCCGGAGGTACCGATCGTGTCGTCCCAAAGGTGCCAACTCGTGTCGTCCCAAGCGGCCGCCTGGGCGCCCGTGGGCGACCCCAGGGTCAAGCTCTGATCTCTGGTGCGCTCTGCGTACTGAGCGATACCGTCCGCGAAGCCGGTACGGTTAGCGGTGAATGGCGGCTGAAGCTCCCGGCGTGGACCGGCCCATCGACGTGATCATCGCCGACGACCATACCGTGGTACGGGACGGCATCCGCGCGGTGCTCGAGCGCGAGGCCGGCGAGTTCAGAGTCGTCGCGGAGGCCGCCGACGTCCCGGCGACGATCCGCGCCGTGAGGGAGTTCAAGCCCGATCTGCTCACGCTCGACCTCACCATGCCAGGCGGATCGAGCCTCGCCGCGCTGCCGACGTGCTTTGTCGCGCACCCGACGCTTGCGGTCGCGATCCTCACGATGCGCGAGGATCCCGAGTACGCTCGCCAAGCCCTGCGCGCGGGAGCGCGCAGCTATGTGCTGAAGGAGGCCGAGCCCGCCGAGCTGCTGCAGGCCTTCCGCCTCGCGATCTCAGGCCGCAACTACCTGCACCCGCGGCTTGGCGCCCTGATGGCGACCGGCGAGAACGACCCGCAGGACGGCATAGCGCTCAGCGAACGTGAGCGTGAGGTGGTGCGCCTGATCGCGCTCGGCTTCACCAACCCCGAGATCTCAGAGCAGCTCCATGTCGCGGAGCGCACCGTCAAGACCTATCGGGCGCGAGCCATCGAGAAGCTTGGATTCTCCTCGCGGGCGGAGATCACGGCTTACGCTCGCAAGCTCGGTCTCGTCGAGTAGGTCCCTGTGCTGTTCCGACCGGTGCATGCACCGTCCGGGACATCGCCGCATGCGGCGATGTCTTCCATGAGGGGAGGAGGAGAGCACTTCGCTAGGGCATGACTCGTGTGTGTGCGCGCACACGCGTAGGGCACCCAGAATTGCATAAGCCAACGCCCGCTCAAACCGGCGCCGGGCGCCCGGCCAAAGGCACCGTCAACCGCATCGTGGCGCCGCCTCCCGGGGCGGGCACGAGCTCGAGCTCGCCGCCCACGAGCTCGGCGCGCTCACGCATCCCGGAGACACCGAAGCCACCCTTCAGTTCTTCATCGGGGGTGCGTGGCCTGGAGGGACCGCCGTCGGGAAGGCCTTGCCCGTCGTCGGTCACCGCCGCCGTGACTCGCCCGTTGCGCTCGCTGACGCTGACCACGGCGCGCGTGGCTTTCGCGTGGCGACTGACGTTCGTGAGCGCCTCCTGCACGACGCGGTAGAGGGTGCTCTCGAGCTCGGGGTCCAGGCGTCGCTCGCCGCCGCCGCCATCGAGATCGATCTCGGTGTGAACCTCCAGGCCGTCGATCGCCTGAGCGCGGCGCGCGAGTGCCTCGAGCGCAGGCACGAGCCCGAGGTCGTCCAGCGCGGCGGGGCGAAGCTCGGTTATCAGGTGGCGCAGCCCGTCGATCTCGTCCCCAAGGCCCTCGAGCACCGTGTCGACCGCCGTGCTCAGAGCGGCCTGGTCGCCGAGGTCGCGTGCGTTGGCGAGCTTCAGCCGCAAAGCTCCGAGGCCCTGCACCGTCTCGTCATGGATCTCCCTCGCCCAGCGCGTGCGCTCGCGCTCGCGCGCCTCCATGCCGAAGCGCAGCCGCTCGATCTCAACAGAGCGCTCGGCGGCGAGTCGCTGCGCGACGCTCGCCGCGAAGGCGGCGAGCGCGCGCCGGTCGGGCTCGCGGAAACCGGTGTCCGCGCGCGCCGCGATCACCAGCCCGCCGCCCTGACCCTCCATGCTGAAAGGCTCGACGAGCACGGCGCGGGCTTCGAGTCCCAACTCGTGCAGCCACGTCGCTTCCTGGCCGCGCGGGCGCTCCAGCGAGAGGGGCTTGCCGGTCGCGTAGAGAGCGCCGAGCGCGCTGCCCTCCGTCGGGAGCACCCGCACCCGTGCCAACACCTTGCCGCTCGACGCGGCGACGCGCAGCTCGTCGCGCTCCTCGACCACCATCAGCAGGGTCGTGGCGTCGAGCAGCGCGAGGCCTCGATCGGCCATCAGGCGCAGGAGCCACAGCTCGGATCCAGAGAGCACGGCGTGGAATTATGAACGTCTGAGCGTCGGCATCTCGCCGATGTCGATCTCGCGATCCGTGGAAGACCCCGTCCACGATCGGTCGGAGGGGTCGCGTCGCTGCGCCGCCAGACGCGTCTGCGAGAGCAGCTGCTCACCTGTGAGACCCTCGCGCCAGGCGGCTATCCCCATCGATACGCGCAATGGCCGGCGCTTGCCCTTGATCTCGATCTTGATGGCGTGCAGCCTGCCAAGCGCGCGACGCGCGACGATCTCGCCTCGCTGCTCGTCGGCTCCGGGCAGAACCACCAGCAGCTCCCCCTCCGCGGCTTGCCCGACACGGTCGAAGCAGCGCAACTGGCGCCCGAGCGCCGCGCCGAGGTAGGCGAGCGCCTGTTCGGGCAGACGCTCGCCGTGGGTGCGTGCCAGCTGCTCCACTTCGTCGAGGCTCACAAGCAGACAGCTCAGCGCGGTGCGATGACGCGCGGCTCGGTTGACCTCCTCGTCCAGGCGCGCCACCAGCTCTGCCGAAGAGAGGCAGTCGCGCGGGCCCCGTGGGGTGCGATTGGAGTTCTGGGTGTCGCTGGCAACCATGCCGATGGGACGGACGAGAAGCGCGCCGAGGAGCAGTCCGTGAGGAGTCGTTCGCCTTGTCCCTAGATTATGGACCTATCAACGCCACGGGGCTGAGATATCCGATCTGTCGGTGTCCGCTGGTACACCTGTCCGTGTGCTCTGCGAGCTGCGCGTCGAAAACCTGCTGCTGATCGAACGGGCCGAGCTCGCGTTGGCGCCGGGCTTGAACGTGCTCACCGGCGAGACCGGCGCGGGTAAGACGGTGCTGGCGCACGCCCTGGATCTCCTGATGGGCGGGCGCTCACGCCCGGGGATCGTTCGGCCAGGATCGGAGGAGGCGTATGTAGAGGGAGCCTTCTCCGTGCCGGAGCGCCTGCGCGAGCAGATCGCGGAATGCCTGCCGGATAACGTTCGCGCCGATGGCGGTGTGGAGGAATTGATCCTCGCCCGTCGCGTCAGCGCCGACGGGCGCACCCGCGCATACCTCAACGGTCGTGCGGCCGCCGTCGGCGACCTGCGCGAGCTGGGAGCGCGACTGATCTCCTTCTACGGTCAGCACGAGCACCGCAAGCTCGTGCTGGCGAGCGCACAGCTGCAAACGCTCGACGAGCTGTGTGGCCCCGAGCACGCGCTGCGACTCGGCGCGTGCGCCGCGACGTATCGCAAGACCCGCGGCTTGGAGTCCGAGCTCGGGCGCTTGAGCGAGCTCGCGCAAGCCCGTGAGCGGGAGCTCGAGCTGCTCGAGCACGAGCTCTCGGAGATCGACGCGGTCGTCCCCGACGAGGACGAGCACCGGGTGCTCCTGACGCGCCGGGAGCGCCTGCGCCGCCTGGAGGCGTTGCGTTTGGCCGCCGGCACGGCCGCAGATGCGCTCGCTCCGGAGTCCTTGGACGGGCCGGGCGCCGCGTATCTGCTCGCGGGAGCCGCCACGCGGCTCGAATCGATCGCCGGTGTGGACTCCGAGCTCGACGCGCTCGCCGACCGTTGTGCCGCGGCGGCGATCGAGGCGCAGGACATCGCCGGCGACCTGCGCGGCCATTGCGAGGGCATCGAGGCGGAAGACGGCTCGTTGCAAGCCGTCGAAGAGAGGCTCGCGGCGATCGAGCGCTTGATGCGCAAGCACGGCGGGGCGATCTCGGCGGTGCTCGACTACGCCGAGCAAGCGCGTGCGCGACGCGAGGAGCTGCTCGGCGCAGAGATCGCTCTGGAGCGCACTGGTGAGCTGCTGGCGGCCGAACGAGCGACGCTCGAGCAACACGTCGAGGAGCTGCGTGCGACCCGGACAAGCGCGGCGGGGCGACTCGGCGAAGGAGTGCACAGGCAGCTCGCGGCGCTCGCGATGCCAGACGCTGCTTTCGAGATCGGGCTGACCCAGACCGCGCCGAAAGCGGACGGAGGCGATGTCGTCGAGTTCGTGATCGCGCCGAACCCGGGCGTGGCGGCTGCCCCACTACGGGAGATAGCCTCTGGGGGTGAGCTTTCGCGTGTCATGCTTGCGCTCATGACGGTCTGCAACGACCAAGCTGGGGTCGCCGCGGGCTCGTCGAAGTCGACGCTCGTGTTCGACGAGGTGGACGCGGGCATCGGGGGGCATACAGCACGCTCTGTGGGCGAGCGGCTGCAGAGCCTCGCGCAGGACAGGCAGGTTCTGTGCATCACCCACCTCCCACAGATCGCCTCGCTCGCTGAGCGCCACTTCTCGGTGGTGAAGGACACCGCGGAAGACCTGACGGTCGCGACGGTTGCACAGCTCGCCGAGCACGAGGTGGTGACCGAGCTCGTGCGGATGCTCGGCGCCGACGAGCAGGATGGTGCAGCCCGCCGCCACGCGCGCGAGCTGCGTCGCGCCGCCTGAGACGGCCGATCATCGGCGCCTCGCGGTGTCCTCGGTCGCTTATGTGCAAAGCACACTTCACTCCCTGCGTCCTTGACCAACGGCTTCGCCGTCGGTGCCCGCTTGATCCTCGGCCGTCTCAGAGGGCTGCAGATGTACCAAGTCCGATGCGTAATCGGCGCCCGAGCGTTACTCTCGGGTCCGATGGCCGCGACCCGGCAGCCAGCAGGCATGACTGCACCCGCCTTCGGGACCCTGCGCACGCCGCCGCGCGACGTCAGCGGCCCGGTGCGGCTCGGACGCAAGACGAAGCTGCTCGTCAAGCACCTCGTGGCGGGAGATATCGCCGTGATCGACCATCTCGACATCGACCGGGTGTCGGCGGAGGAGTTGATCGCGGCGGGCGCGGGCGCGGTTCTCAACTGCCGCGCGTCGACGAGCGGCACCTATCCCAATCTGGGACCGCAACTGCTGGTCGAAGCCGGCATGCTGCTCGTCGACCTGCCAGACGACTCGCTGTTCCAGTCACTCTCGGACGGCGATCCGGTGACGGTGCGCGCGGGCGGCGAAGTGCTCTACAAGGGTCAACCGCTCGTGTCGGGGGAAGTGCTCGACGTGGAACGCGTGTGCGCCGAGACCGAGGCTCGCCGGCGCGAGATCGGTGAGGCGCTCGAGCGCTTCGCGCATAACACGATCGAGCACATGCGCGAGGAGCGCGAGCTGCTCGCGGGCCGGATAGATCTGCCGCGCTTCCGCACCGACTTCCGCGACCGCTCGGCGCTTGTGGTGGTGCGCGGCGTCGATCACCAGCGCGACCTGCGCGCATTGAAACCGTTCATCAGGGACACGCGGCCGCTGCTCGTCGCGGTCGACGGCGGCGCCGACGCCCTGCTGGAAGCCGGCTTCATCCCCGACATGATTGTGGGCGACATGGATTCGGCGGGCGAGAGGGCGCTGCTCGCGGCAGTGGACGGGAAGACCGAGCTGGTGGTGCACTCCTATCCGGACGGCCGCGCCCCGGGCAGGCGCCGCTTGGAAGAGCTGGGGGCCCCGTTCAAGCTTGTGCCCGCGCCCGGCACAAGCCAGGATATCGCGATGCTGATCGCAGCGGAGAAGGGCGCCCGACTGATCGTGACGGTCGGTTCGCAGTTCAACCTGGTGGAGTTCCTCGACCGTAATCGCAACGGCATGTCCTCGACGTTTCTCACCCGCTTGCGGATAGGCGAGATCTTGGTCGACGCCAAGGGTGTGAGCCGCCTGTACCGACCGATGCCGGGGCTCGCGCCGCTGTTCGCAGTGGTGCTCGCCGGACTGATCGCGATGGTGGCGATCGTGTGGATGACGCCGGCGTTGCGGGACGTCGTGGACCTGCTATGGCTGAAGCTCGAAGTGCTGCTCGGGTGAGGTGACAGCGTCCACATGTTCGACTATCGCTATCACGCCCTTTCCCTAGCCGCCGTCCTGTGCGCGCTGGCAGTGGGCGTGTTGATCGGGGTGGCGATCGGGGACTCCAGCCTCGTCTCCTCCGCGAAGGATGGGATCGTGCGCAACCTGCGCTCTGAAGTGAGGGACTCGCAGCGCGCCCTCGAACAGGTCGGCGCTCGGCTGTCCGAACAGGAAACGCTCATCACGGACTTCTGGCCGTTCGCGGTGCACAGGCTGCTCGCCGAAAAGAGCATCGGCATTGTGTTCCTCGGCAACTCGTCAGACAACATCGACACGTTGGCACGCGACGCGGTGGGAGAGGCGGGTGGAAATGTGAATGAGGTGGTGGCGATGCGCGAGCCGCTCGACACGACCGGCGTTGCGGCGCAGGCGACCGGCACGCGCTACACGGCGCTCGCCTCCGACCCATCGCTCCTCAGGCAGTTCGGAGTGCGCATCGGCAAGCAGCTCGTCGGTGGGGGACAATTGCTCGAACGGGTGCACACGAGGCTCTTCAGCTCCTATGACGGCCAATTGGGCAAGCTGGAGGGGTTGGTGGTCGTGCGCAGCGATCCCGCGGGCATGAGCCCCCAGGCGGCGAAGAGCACAGGGGAATTCGAGTCCGGTCTGATCGCCGGGGTGGCTTCCGAAGCTGTGCCCGCGGTTGGCGTCGAGCTGCGCACGACAGAACCGTCGCAGGTGTCGTGGTACAAGGACAAGGGGATGGCGAGCGTCGACGATCTGGAGACGATCGCGGGACGCGCAGCGCTCGCGTTCGCGCTTGCCGGAGACCACGGAGCCTACGGGGTCAAGCCGACCGCCGACGCGCTGCTGCCGTCCGCAGCGAACCCATCCAGCCAACACTGAGGCGCAGGTGCGCACGCCGCGCCCGTCCGCTCTCGCCGATACCTTCCGAGGGTGCATACCCTGCCGCTCGTGCTAGCTTCGCTCCTCGCCGTGGCGATCGCTCCCGCGATGCTGCGCACGTTGAGCGAGGGAGGGCAGGTGCGCCCAAATTATCGGGACCGCCCGCTTCCGTTTCCGTTTGGCGTGGTGAGCTTGGCGGGCGCCCTCCTCGCCCTGATTCCACTGGCGCTCGTCCAGCGACTCGGGCTCGCCGACGTCTTCCGCCCGGAGACGCCGACCGTCGTCGTGTACGCGCTGGGCGTGGCGTTCCT
>DASUDH010000240.1:0-6116 GCA_036275675.1 Solirubrobacteraceae bacterium
TCTCGGGGCCGAGCCTGATCCACTTCGACCCCGCCGAGCGCCACGAAGTGCGCGCGATCAGCGAGTGCCAGCTCGTCCTGTGCCTGGCTCCGTGGCCCGGCCCCGGGCACCCAAGTCAGCCCGCGACCGCATAGGACCTCCGGTGAGCCACGTCTGGTTCGTTGTCCGCTGGCTGCACCTGCTCGCGATGGCGTTCTTCGTGGGCGGGCAGATGATGCTCGCCGCCGTGGTCGTCCCGGTCGGACGGCGCTTCACCGATCGCGAGAGCCTGCGCCTGATCGCGCGCCGGTTCGGCTACGGCACGCTCCTCGCGCTGGGAGTGCTGATCGCGACTGGCACGGGGATGGCCTTCCATCTGAACCTATGGGGCGATAGCACTTTTCAGGTGAAGCTGGGACTCGTCGTGGCTGTGGGCGTGCTGCTGGTGTGGCATATCCACCGCTCGGACCTGCACGTGCTAGAGGGGATCGTCTTTCTGCTCTCGCTGGCGATCGTTTGGCTCGGCCTGTATCTCGCCAACGGGTACTCCTGAGTGGCGAAGAAGTAAACGATGGTCAGAGCCGGAGGAATAGTCCGCTTCAGGGGTTTGTAAGCGGCAGGCCAAGGGGCATACCGTTGGTTGCCAGCGGGATTGCGAGGGATTGAGGACCACGGATGGGGGTTCACGGTCGTAAACCCAGGCGAGACCCGAAGACCTCGCGCCGGGAATGGCGAGAGGCGGACTTGAACCGCCAGCGCCGCGATTTCAGTCGCGTGCCGACGAAGACGAGGGACGCGTGTAGACCACGTAGAAGTGCAGAAGTGATCTGAACCGGCCGTGTGCCCCGAGTTCTTCGAGTCCGAGGGGCGGCCCCCCGTCTCCTCCGTTTGTGGATGTCGAGCCAGCTGAGGAGCGTCCCGCGAGGGTACGCTCCCTTGCTGGCGGCGGGTGCGCGGGGTGGGCTCGCTCGCGGTGCGCGTTCCGCTTGTTCTGCGCGCGCGGCACGCCACTCGGTATCGGCCGGGCATGGTCCGTTACGGCGGAGGTCCTCGATCGCGTAGGCGTAGTGGGTGCTGAGCGTGCGCAGGCTGGTGCCGCACTCGCTGGCGACGGTTTGTGGGTCCTCGGCGCGCAGGCGCAGGGAGATACCGCCACGGCGCAGGGAGTAGGGAGTGGCGCGGAGGATCGCGAAGAGATCGGGTTGCTGGGCTGCCTTCTCGACGGCGGGGGTGAAGAAACGCTGACCCCAGGCGCGGGCCTGGTTTTCACTGAAGCGGGGGTCGTGAGTTCGAATCTCACCGTCGGCTCTGCCGTAGCGCCCCTCTCGTTACGACATCGCGGGTCCTCAGAGCTCAGCGAGCGTCTCCAGTAGCGACTCGCCGTGGCGCTCACAGAAGGTGGGGCCGATCCCCTTCACCTCGATCAGCTCCTGGAGGTTGGTGGGCCTGGCTCGCAGCACGCCTTCGAGCGCCGCGTTTGCCGCCACCGTGTAGGCGGGCTTGCCTTCGCTGCGTCCCAATCGCCACGCCTTGAGCCTCTCGAACCGGCCCTCGTCGACCGGGTCGAGCGCGATCTCCGCGGGCATGCCGGCGCCGTTCATCCCGGCTCCAGCCTCCATCCCGGCGACCGCGTCAGGCACCGCGTTGGCGCGCGTTGGCGCGCGCCCGCCGCGCGCCTTGCGAGCTACTGGCGCCGCCTGGCACGAGGCTGCCACCAACTCCATGTCCGGCTCGCACACATCGCAACAGCGGCCTTCGGGCGCGCACGGCTGCTCGTCGCCGAAGTGGTCGAGGATCTGCCTTCGCCTGCACAGCGTGCCGTTGGAGATGAATCCCTCGATCGCCCTGTAGGCCTCCCAGCCGCGGTCCTTCGCAGCCTTGATCGCCTGGTAGGCGGCCCGCGGGGAACCCCGCCCGGTGAGCTCCACGCGCAGCCCGCCCCCCGAGCCAGGCTCGAGCACCGCCGCGCCTGCGCGCTCGGCGATCGACAGGAGCAGCCGTTCGCGTTCGCCGAGCTCTGCGTGCCCCACTTCGGCGATCCTACCGCCGTCGGCGTCCTCTCTCAGGCGGGCGACGTAGCGCTTGACATCGTCGACGGTCGTGTTGCGCTCGGTGTTGAACTTGATCAGCCGCCCGAGGTCATAGCGCGCGGCGAGCAGCAATGCCCGAGCGGGTCTGTCGTCGCGCCCGCCGCGCCCAGCCTCCTGGTAGTAGGCCTCGAGGCTCGTCGGGATCGCCCAGTGCGCCACCGTCCGCACGTCGGCCTTGTCCACGCCCATCCCGAACGCGTTCGTCGCCACCACCACCTCCGCGCCCCCCTCCATGAACGCCTCCTGGGCGGCTTTGCGCGCCTCGCCAGTCATCCCCGCGTGGTAGCCGACGGCGGCCATTCCGTGCCCTGCCAGCAGGGCCGCCACCTCCTCGGTGTCCTTGCGCGTGCCGCAGTACACGATCGCGGGCCGAGCATCGTCTCGGTTGAGCGCGTGCAACAGCGTGGCGCGCTTGCGCGCCACCGCCCCCTTGCCTTCGAGGCTCACTACGTCGAACGTGAGATTGGGTCGGTCGAAGCCCGAGCGGACCGCCACCCAGTCGCGCAACCCGAGGCGCATCGCGATCTCCTCCGCCACCCGCGGCGTGGCGGTCGCGGTGGCTGCCATCACCGCCGGCCTGCCGAGTGCTTCGATGGCGCCGTGAAGGCGCAGGTAATCGGGCCTGAAGTCGTGTCCCCACTCGGCCACGCAGTGGGCCTCGTCGACGACGAACAGCCCCACCTTGCGTGTGGCGAGCGTCTCACGAAACGCACGCGATGCGAACCGCTCGGGCGCCGCCAGCACGAGCTGCGCATCTCCCGAGGAGATAGCCCGCAAGGCCTGCGCGTTGTGGCCCTCCTCCATCCCGGAGGCCAGCATCGCCGCGTTCACCCCAGCCTGCTCCAGGCGCCTGCGCTGGTCGGCCATCAGCGCGATCAGCGGGCTCACCACGACCACGAGTCCTCGCCCGGCGAGCGCTGGCAGCTGGTAGCAGAGCGACTTGCCCCCGCCGGTTGGCATCACCACGAGGCTGTCGCGCCCGTCGAGCGCCGCCTGCACCGCCTCGCGCTGGCCGGACCTGAACGCCTGCAGGCCGAACCGCTCGAGCAGCTGCTCGGGAGTCGCGCGCGCGCCGAGGAGGCTCTTTTCGAGCATGCCGCAAAGCTACCTCTCGCTCCGGGCGGTACCCGGCGCGTGTGCGTACGCGCGCGCGGAGCCTCCCGAATTCGAACCCCACCCTCGGCGCCCTTCACGCGCGTATGCACACGCGCATGGGGCCCCTCGAATTCGAGCTCCACCCCAACCTATCGCCGCCGGCGCCGCTGCCCTGGCGTCCAACGACCGTCTAGCGCCTGCGCCAGGTCACGCGCGCGCCGGCGGCCGGCACGAGCGTGATCGCACGCCTGCTGTTCCACTCGCCCTTGCGCCACAGCCTCCCTCCCCGCGCGGGCACGCTCGGGGAGAGCTCGCGCAGGACGGTGCGCAGGATCAGCTTCATCTCGAGCGTCGCGAACGACGCGCCGATGCAGCGGCGGATGCCGCCACCGAATGGGATCCACGAGAACGTCTCGGGCTGGCTCTCGAGGAAGCGCTCGGGCCTGAACTCGCCTGGCGCCTCATACACTCGCGGGTTGCGGTTGGTCAGGTAGATAGACGGCACCACCCGCGTGCCCTTCGGCAATTCGTGACCGCCGATGCTCAGCGGCTCCTGCAGCACCCTCACCACTATCGGCACCACCGGTCTCACGCGCAGCGTCTCCGCGATCACGGCCTGCATGTACTCGTCACCCTCGTCGGCGTCGATCTCCGCCACGAGCCGGCTCAGCTTGTCCGCGTGGCGCACGAGCCGCTCGACCGCCCAGGCGACAGCCGTGGCGGTCGTCTCATGGCCTGCGAGCAGCAGCGTGACGAGCTCGTCGCGCAACTCCTGGTCGGTCATCGCCTCGCCGCTCTCGTCGCGCGCGAGCATCAAGAGCGAGAGGATGTCGGTGCGCTCCCCAAGGTCCTCCTGGGCGCGGCGACGAGCGATCTCGGCGTAGATCACCGCGTCGAGGTGGTCGAGCGCGCGCCCGATCGCCCCCGTCGGGCGCTCTCCGGTGGGACGGCGCAGCGCGAACAGCAGCAGCGCGGGCATTCGCACCGGCGTGAGCAGGCCGGTGATCGCGTCGCGCAGCGTGTCCATGCGCTCGGCCTCCACGCCGAACACGGCGCGCAGGATCACCTCGAGCGTGATCGCCCGCGTGCGCTCGCCCAGTTTCATCGGCTCGCCGAGCGGCCAGTCGGCCATGCTGCGGCTCGTCGCCTGCACGATCACCTCCTCGTACTCCCGCATCCGCTCACCGTGGAACGGCGGCAACAGCAGCTTGCGCTGGCGCATGTGCTCGGGACCGGTCAGCGTGATCACCGAGCTCGGCCCCATGATCGGGGCGATCGGCGAAGTGCTCGCCGCCGACGGCGCCACCTCGGGCGGCGCTGTGAACACGGTCTTGACGGCATCCGGGTCGCTCACCACCACGAGCTCGAGCCCGCTCGGACCGAACGTCAGCGTGAACACCTCGCCATAGCGTCGCGCGCAACGGTCCATCACCCATGTCGGCGCGAGCGCCCAGACGAGCGTCTGCACGATCGGCGGCACGGGCGGGCCGGGGGGAAGCGCTCCCGTGGGAGCCTCTATGTCCGCTAGAGGCGGCTGCGCGACGGCGGTGGCCACCCGAGAAGCTTATCGGGCGACGGCCCGCTCTCGGCGAGCGCGGCCACGATACGCTCGCGAGCCCGCTCGAGTTGCTCGGGCGGGAGCGCCGGGCCGCGGCGCGACAGATAGCCGAGCAGCATCCGCGCCGGGATCACCCGTACGCCGTGGCGGCGAGTGAGCGGCTTGTCGACCCAGGCGCGGCTGAACACGAGCAGGGGCTCGACCCGCTCGTCCGTGACCCGTTCGAGCGTCTCGCGCTCGTCCTGGGCCTGGCGCAGCACGGCTCCGTGGATGGCTCGCACCCGCACGGGACCGGGATGGCTCTTCGTCTCGACGGTGAACAAGCCCGCCGGACCGAGCACGATATGGTCGACGTTGCCATGGCCGAAGCTCGCGTCGTGGATCACACTCCAACCGCTGCCGGTCAGCTCCTCGAGCAACGCCCCCACGTGCTCCTCGCCGGCGGCGCCCCTGTCGTGACGGTCAACGAGCGGCAGCACATAGCGCGAGACGGCGAACATCGTGAGGAGCAAGGCAAGCTCGGAGCCGATGAACAGCGGGCTGTGCAGCCCGAACGTGCGACCCAGCACCGTCGTCACGACCGCCAGCACACCGAGCGTGACGAGCGTGCGCATGCGCAAGCGCAGGACCGTCGCGCGAGCGTGTTGGCCGGGCATGTGGGTGGTTGGATCGCGGCGTCTGGGCATGCGCACGGTGTGGCGGTTGACGATCGACATCTACCTCAGGCATCGACCGCCGAAGGGTGGGCGCTTTAGCGTTACCGCTTCTGCGGGAGTTGGCCGACTGTTCGATCGGAAAAGCGCTCTCGTGTCAAGCCTCGCGGAAAAGTGTGGAACGTGCGACCACCGTCCTAAAGCCGGACAGAAGCCGGGTCGAAGCCATGGACAGGCCGGATCTTTTCAATCGGCCTCCGGACTATGTCCCAATCATTTGATTCAACCCTACCATCAGATATACGGCTGCTGCTGCACGCAGACGCCGAGCAGTGCTGGCTGCACCGCGAGGTGATCCCGGTGCTGCGACAGGTGGAAACATGCGAGCAGCTCCCCGACGAGCAGGTCGGCGCGGCGATCGCCTACCTGGAGGCGACGTGGAACGAGGCGACGTTGCGCGCGCGAGCGACCGATGCAGCTCACGCCCACCTGTGCTCCCGCTACGGCCGCCACGAAAAGCTGTCCGGCGCCGCCGGGCGCTACCACACGGCGGTGCGCGTGCTGCGCGGGATCGTGGCTCAGCGCGTCACGCCAATCGTCGCAGCACAGATGCAAGCCGACGGCAAGCCCATCGAGGCGGTCGCCATGACCCTGCGCGTATCAGCCTCCCGCCGCCCGCCCGCGGGCGGATGCACGCCGCGCGCGGCGTAGCGCCATCGCGGCGACCTCTGCCGAGCTGAC
>DASUDH010000241.1:0-5828 GCA_036275675.1 Solirubrobacteraceae bacterium
GCCCGTGGGCGCCCGAGCGCGGTGATCGCATCGCCGATCCAGCGCTCATAGCGGAAGCCGAGGAAGCTGGGGTCGTTCAGATCGACCTCTGAGTTGTAGCCCCGATCGAGCAGCAGCAGCTCAGCCGTCGGTCGTTCGGGATCGAATTCGATCTGGGCGCAGTGATATGTGGTTTCCGCGTTGCACGGCGTGTGTTGTGCGAGTGCGAGCACGGCCAACCCGATCGTCGCGAGTCCGGCTCCCGCGATCTCGACAGGGCCGAGCACCCGGGTGTACGCGCCGAGCAGAACGCCGGCGAGCACGAGCACGATGCCGATCGCCAGCACCGAGCTGCTGACCGGCAGCAGCGGCACCAGCACGAAGCCTGTGCCGAATGTGCCGACGAGCGCCCCCGCGGTCGCCCACGCCGACAGCCGCCCGACGATGGTGCCACTCGCTCGCAGATCCCGCAACTGCAAGCGCGCGACCGAGGGGGTGACCGCGCTCAGGACCGCAGCGACCGGGACCAGGGCGGCGAACGTCACCCCCACCGCGGCGGCATTACCGCCTTCGCTAGCCGAGGGGCCGAGCGCGCGTATGATCGGGACGGTCAGCAACACGAGCAGGCCACCGCCGATCAACAGTCCGACGACCAACCGGTACGGATTGACGCGGTCCGCGGTCCACCCGCCGAGCGCCGCGCCCATCGCGATCCCCGCGAGCACCGCGCCTATGATCGAGGTCGTCGTTTCGAGCGTCAGCCCCACATACGGCGCGAGCAGGCGAACAGAGAGGATCTCGAGCACGAGCACCGCGCCGGAGGCGGCGAAGACGAGCCCCGCCGCGATCACGGGTGGCAGAGATCCGGCGACGAGCTCGTCCACCCTTGCGGGCGACGCGGCGCGCTTCGACGGTGTCCTCGTCCCCATAACCATCCGTTACGACTTATTCTGCGATATGGACGATTCCGGTCAGCGCTTCAACGCTGTTCTGTCCGTGGCGCACCGTCCCGGCCCCGCGAGCGAGACGGGCATCTGGTGCGCACCCTGGGCTCAGGCTGTCGAGCGAGTCAGAGACACAATCTCTCAACCGCCCGGGCTGACGCCGCCCGTGGCGCCGGCGCCGGTCCCCGATTTGGAGGTCGGCGACGCTCCACTCGACGGGCTCGCGGGCGCGGGCGTGGCTGGCGACGGGGTCGCCACGGTCGGGGTGGGAGCGGCCGGGGTCTGTTCCGCGCCCGGCCCGCCGCCCGCCGGTTCGCCGCTGCCGTGCGTGACGGGCGCGCCGCCCTGGGCTTCGCCCGCGCCGCTCGCGTGCTTGCCGCCGCTCGGCGCCTGCGCCCCCGTGGCTTCCCCACTCGTGGAGCGTTCGAGCTGAGCGCCGGCTGAGCCTTCCGCCGCGCTGGTGGCCGGCGCGAGGTGATTGGCGCGGTTGTGTTCGACCTGCAGCGCGGCGAGCATGAAGTCGTGCCAGATCAGCGCGGGGAACGTGCCGCCGAAGACGGGCTTGCCGCCGAACTCGGTGGTCATCGGCACGAGGCGGTCCGGGTAGCCGACCCACACAGCCACCGTGTACTTGCCGTTCCAGCCTACGAACCATGCGTCTCCGAAGTTGGACGTGGTGCCGGTCTTGCCCGCCGCGAACTGTCCGATCGCGGCCGCTCTGGCGGTGCCGTAGGCGAGCACCGTCTCGAGCATCGAGGTCTCGGTGGTCGCCACGCCCGGCGGGAGCACGCGCTTGGTGAGCACGTCGTTGCGATCGCGGTGATGGCCGTCAGGCAGGGTGCGACCGCCGGCGTCCACTTCCTGGATCCCGACGGGCTGGAAGGCGGACGCGAGCGACCCGCTCACGCGCTCGCCGCTGTGCGCGATCGTCTCGTAGGCGTGGGCCATGTCGAGCGGTGTGACGCCCACATTCAGACCGCCGATCGTCATCGCCGGGTTGGTCGATATCGGCGTGGTGATGCCCATCAGGTGCGCGAGGTGGGCGATTCGGTGGGTGCCAACCTTGATGCCAACTTCCGCGTAGATCGAGTTGTCGGAGAACGCGGTCGCCCCGGTGAGCGTGTTGGAGCCCGTGTAGGAGCCTTCGTCGTTGTGGACCACGAACTTTTCTTTGCCGCCCGTGCCCGGCACGGTGAATATCTTCAAGTGCGACGACCACACCGATTCGGGGGAGATGCCGTCCTGGAGCGCCGCCGCGAGATCGAACGCCTTGAAGGAGGAGCCGGGCTGTCGCTCCCCCTCGGTGGCGAGGTTGAACGGGCTTTCGTTGTAACTGCGTCCACCGACCATCGCGCGCACCTCGCCCGTCGAGTTTTCGATCGCCACGAGCGCCGCGGTCGGGCCGGACGGGCCCGGAAGGTAGCCGCGCACGGCCTGTTCCGCGGCGCGCTGCAGGTCGAGGTCGAGCGTCGTCTCGATGCGCAGACCCCCGTCGAACGCACGCGTGGCCCCGTAGCGTTCGATGATCTGCTGCTGCACCCAGCTCGTGAAGTAGCCGGCATCCACGCCTTCCACGAGCGTCTGATGGGGCGGCTGGACGTCCTTCGGCGCCGGCAGTGCCTGGCTCAGGCTCGCTTCGTAGTCGGTGCGCCTGAGGTAGCCCTGCTGGAGCATCTGGGCGAGCACCAGGTTGCGCCGCGCGCGCGCGGCCGCGGGTTTGGTGACGGGGTCGTAGAAGGCGGGCGACCGGATCACCCCGGCTAGCAGCGCCGCCTCCCACGGCTCGAGCCCTTCGACGCACAGCTTGTGCCCCGGCGTTCCGCAGCCGAGATGGTTGACGTCCGAGCCGAAGTAGGTGCGGGCGGCCGCCTCGATCCCGTAGGCGCCGTTGCCGAAGTAGATCGTATTGAGGTACTCGGTGATGATCTTTTCCTTCGACCACTTGTGGGCGAGCTGGTAGGCGAGCGCCGCCTCGCGGAGCTTCTCGAAGAGCGTGCGGTGCGTCTGCGCCTGCAGGGCGTTCTTGACGAACTGCTGCTCGATCGTGGAGGCGCCCTGGACGGTGCCTTTGTGGAGGACGTCCTGCAAGAAGGCGCGCGCGATGCCGCGGATGTCGATGCCGGGATTGCTGGCGAAGCGCTTGTCCTCGATCGCGATCACCGCCTCCTTGACGACCGGCGGGATCTGGCTGGGGGTCACGAGGATCTGGTTCTGACGGCTGAGCACGCCGAGCTGGCGCCCCTGGTCGTCGAGCAGGATCGAGTTGCGGGCGTTGTCGAACTCGGCGCGGTTATCGAGCGAGGGCAGGTCGGACGCGACGGCCATGAACATGCCGAACACAAATGAGATGAGGCCAAGCAGCAGGACGGCGAGGAGGATCGAGAGGAAACGAAGCCTCTTCAAGCGCGGCCGGCCGCGGGCAGGCGATGCGGCTAGCTCCACCGGGAGGCGAGAGTCTAGCATTGGGCCTCATGCCGAATGCCAGCGATGCCCCCGCCGAGGACACCGTCCGCGAGAGTGTCGCGCGGGGGAACGAAACAGGCGCGGGCAGAAGCTCAGGCAGGAACTCAGGCAGGAACTCAGGCAGGAACTCGGGCAGGAGCGCGGGCACGGGCTCAGGCAGGGGCTCGGGCAGGAGCTCAGGCAAGAGCCCGGGCAGGGGCGCGGACACGCCGGCCGATGCGGACGCCGCCCTCGACACGGCGGCGCTGCTGGGCGCCAACTCCGTCGACAGCCTCCCTTCGGGGGCGCTGGCGCAGAAGCTTGCGAGCGCCGCCGCGCAGGGTCGCCCGTTGCGTGTGAAGCTAGGGATCGACCCGACCGCCCCCGACATCCATCTCGGCCATGCGGTGGTGCTGCGCAAGCTGCGCGAGTTCCAGGAGGCCGGTCACGTGGTTGTGCTCATCGTCGGCGACTACACCGCGCGCGTGGGGGACCCGTCGGGGCGCTCGACGCTGCGCCCGATGCTGAGCGAGGCGGAGATCGAGGCGAACGCCGCGACGTTCCAGGAGCAGGCGCTGAAGATCCTCGACGGGAGCGCCGAGCGGCTCGAGCTGAGGCGCAACGGCGAGTGGCTTGACATGGGCATGGCGGAACTGCTCGCGCTCGTGCGCACCACGACGGTGGCGCAACTGCTCGAGCGCGAGGACTTCACACGGCGAATGACGGTCTCCGAGCCGATCTCGGTGCTCGAGCTGATGTACCCGCTGTTGCAGGGATACGACTCGGTGGCGGTGCGCGCGGACGTGGAGCTGGGGGGGACCGACCAGAAGTTCAACCTGCTGCTGGGCCGCGACGTGCAACGCGCCTACGGGCAACCCGAGCAGGCGATCCTGACAATGCCGATCCTCGTGGGGATCGACGGGAGCAGGAAGATGTCGAAGTCGCTCGGCAACCACATCGGGATCACCGACGAGCCCGACGAGATGTATGGCAAGACGATGAGCATTCCCGACGAGGCGATGGACGAGTACTACACGCTGCTGCTCGGGCGGGAGCGCGAGAAGGATGCTCCGCCGCGCGAGGCCAAGCGCGCGCTCGCTAGGGAGATCGTCTCGTGGCTGCACTCGCCTGAGGCAGCCCAGGCTGCCGAGCGGCATTTCGACCGCGTCTTCGTGGAGCGGGAGGCGCCCGAGCAGATCGACGAGCTCGTGTTCGAGGCGCAGGACGGCGCCGTGCACCTGCCCGGATTGATGGCGGGGGCGTTCGGGATCTCGCGCTCGGAGGCACGCCGCCTGATCGACCAGGGCGGGGTGTCGCTCGACGAGCAGGCGCTCGCGGCGGGCGAGCACGATCTCGCCCCGCAACGCCTGGACGGCGCTGTGCTGCGTGTCGGCAAGCGCCGCTTTCGCAGGCTGCGAGCGGGCTGAAGGCGGGCGCCGCGGACCAGCGGCGGTTGTGACGCTACAAGGCGCGGCGAGGCGCGGCGCGTCTGTGCACGTTTTGTGCGTCTGTGCATGTTTTTGGGGAGCCCGTGCGCGCGTGCGTGTGCGCGCGCGTGGGCCTCAAGTGGCTGGGCTAGTGGAGACCACGGCAGCGTTTGCCGGCACCGACTCGGCCGCAACCGCGCTTGCTCCAGCGTCCACCGCATCGTCAACCCGGCGAACCTTGGTTGACAGCCCACTAGCCCAGCCACTGATCGTGGCTGGCGCGCTCGTGAGCCGCGACGGCGACGGCCGTCCACCCGATGCCCTATAGTGCCGGGCACAGCAGCTCGGCTCTAGCGACCGAGACGGTGGGTTACGCTTCCATCACGGTGCAGAGGAGAGCGCTATACTGTGCGGTCGGCCTGCAGGCGCCCCTGGGCGTGGGCCGAACGGTCTCCTCTTATGAGAAGTCCCCTCAGAGAGGCTACGACGGTCTTTGAAAACTCAACAGCATGCGCATCTACGATCGACCTCGATCGTGGTGTGCGTCCAGGTTCGACCCGCCATGGGAGCGCACCGATCGAAGATCGGCCAGCGCCTTCGGTGGCGGACAAAGAGTCAAGTAGAGAAGTACCCCGTCATGGCGGGACCACGGTGTATGGGTCCCGACCACCCATGACAGCTTTTCGTGGAGCGCATCGTGACGGCGTCCAGCCGTTGTGATGACACGATGGGAGCCCTCCGGGCTCCCGTAAGCGGGCCTTCGGCCCTCTTCACGGAGAGTTTGATCCTGGCTCAGGACGAACGCTGGCGGCGTGCTTAACACATGCAAGTGGAGCGACGAACCAGGGCTTGCCCTGGGGCAGAGCCGCGAACGGGTGAGTAACACGTGGGTTACCTGCCTCGATGACCGGGACAACCCGAGGAAACTCGGGCTAATACCGGATGTGCCCGCAAGGGGAAAGGAAGCTTCGGCCTCCGCATCGAGATGGGCCCGCGGCCCATTAGCTTGTTGGTGAGGTAACGGCTCACCAAGGCT
>DASUDH010000242.1:0-3130 GCA_036275675.1 Solirubrobacteraceae bacterium
CGTGAAGGGCGGCGGGAGCGCCCACACGCGTGAGAAGATCGTGGCGGCCGCCGCCGATCGGTTCGTCGTGATCGCCTCCGCCGAGAAGGCCGTTCCCGCACTGCGTCCGCCGGTGCCGCTTGAGATCCTGCGCTTCGGCGCCCGCACGACGCTCGCTTCGCTCGGGCAAGCCGTCCTGCGCGACGCCACTCAGAGCCCCGAGGGCAACCTGATCGCCGACTACCTCGCCCAGGTCGACGATCCGCGAGCGCTGGCCGAGCGGCTGTCGTGCACGCCGGGAGTGGTCGACCATGGGCTGTTCGCGCCCGAGCTGGTCAGCGACATCCTGATCGCCGGTCCCGCCGGCGTCGAGCACCGCACACCGAGGAAAAGGGGGGAAGGCGATGGCTGACCTGCACGCCACTGGCAGTGCCGACCATGCGTTCGTGGCGGTCGTGACGGGCGCGTCGAGCGGGATCGGCGAGGCCACGGCGCGCCGGCTCGCGCGCATCCCGAACGCGGCGATCGTGCTCGTCGCGCGCCGCGAGCAGCGCCTGCGGGCGCTCGCCGCCTCGCTCAGCGAGCGCGCGAGCTTCGTCGCGGTCGACCTGCTCGACGACGACGCTCCCGAGCGAATTCGCAAGCACGTCGCCGAGCGCCACGGGCGGCTCGACCTGCTCGTCAACAACGCGGGCGCCGCCTGGCGCGCCACGTTCGCCGAAGGCGGCTACGAGAACGTGAGACGCACGATGGCGATCGACTTCGACGCGCAGGTGCGGCTCACCGAGGCGCTGCTGCCGCTGTTGCACGCGAGCGCGCCGTGCGCGATCGTGAACGTCGCGAGCACCGCCGGACGCGTGGCGCGCGCCGGCTCAGGCGCCTACAGCGCGTCGAAGTTCGCGCTCGCCGGCTGGTCGGATTCGCTGTGGGCCGAGGAGCGCGCGCACGGCGTCCACGTCGGCCTGGTGCTCCCCGGGTTCATCTCGACCGAGGGCTTCCCGCAAGCCGAGCTGACCGCCCGGCCGCTCACCCGCTGGATCGTGTCCACTCCGGAGAAGGCGGCCGAGGCGATCTTCCAGGCGGGCGTGGGGAAACGTCCCGAGCGCTACGTGCCGCGGCCGTACGCGCTCGCGGCCACGCTGCGCGTGGTGGCGCCCCGACTGGTGCGGCGCGTACTCGGGGGTAGCGCCGCGCCGGTGATGACGACGGTCACCGGCGCCGACATGGCCGAGCTATGAGCGCGACCGTCCCCGGCCAGCCCATCCCCTACCAACCCACCCCCGCCCGCCGTGGGTGGACAATCGACCCCCGCGGCCAGCCCTTCTCCTGCAACCGATGCCTCTCTCCCGGACGACGCCTCCCACGCGGCCGACTCCGTTCCGGCCGAGCCCGATCAGTCCGCTTGACGGCGATGCCGTGGGTGGGCAAGATCTGGCGCCGCCTGCCCACCCTGTGAACCGTCCACGACGAACAAGGAGCCCTGGCCATGACCGACGCAACGCCGCTGATCACCGATGTCGACTTCGTGGCGCTGTCTACGCACGACCTCCCGAGAGCCGTGGAGTTCTACGAGAAGACGCTCGGCCTGACGCGCTCGGTCTACATGGAAGAGCGCAACTATGCGGAGTTCGAGACGGGCAATCTGACACTGAGCGTGATCGACGCGGAGAAGATGGGCATGGAGCACAGCGTGAGGGGCCACGAGCTCGCGCTGCACGTCGAGGATGTGGAAGCGGCGCGCGCGACGCTCGAGGAGCGCGGGGTCCAGTTTCGCGGGGAGACGTTCGACACGGGCGTGTGCCACATGGCCCTCTTCAACGACCCGGACGGCAACGCGCTGATGTTGCACCACCGTTACGCGCCGCGCCCGCCACGGTCATAGGCGCCCAGCCTCAGGGAGCGAGCGCCACAGACCCGTCGTCGTGCAGCGTCCAGCGAGGGTTGTGGGCGACCTCCCACGGGTGACCGTCGGGATCGACGAAGACGCCGGAATAGCCGCCCCAGAACGTCTCGGCGCCGGCACGCGCGACCGTCGCTCCGGCCGCGGCTGCTTCAGCCAGCACAGTGTCCACCGCTCCCGGCGAGCGAACGTTGTAGGCGAGCGTCACCCCGCCCCACCCGCCGCCATCCTCGACTCCGCTATCCCGCGCCAGGTTGCGACGATCCCACAGCGCGACGATCAGACCGCCCGTCTGGAAGAACACGACATCGGCGTCAGGCTCGGCGCCGGTCTTCCAACCGAGCCTTTCATAGAAGGCTCGCGAGCGTGCGAGATCGCCGACGCCCAGCGTGATGAGACTGACGCGCTGCTCCATGCTTCAATCCTCGCATCAGAACAGGAGGGAATCAACGCTATGGGGTACACGATCAAGAACCTCGAGGCGGTCGAGGACATGGCGAAGCGACACGGCCTGAGCGAGCAGGGAGAAGCGCGTTTCGCCCGCGAAGACCTGTCTGCTGCGCAGACGGGGTTGAGCCATCAGCGTTTGCGCGCAGGCAAGCGCCAGCAGTTCGGGCATCACCATGAGCAGGCCGAGGAGATCTACGTGGTTCTCGCCGGGAGCGGACGCGTGAAGCTGGACGACGAGATCGTCGAGATCGGCAAGCTCGATGCGATCCGGGTGTCGCCTGAGACGATGCGCGCGTTCGAGGCCGGAGACGACGGCCTCGAGCTGCTGGCATTCGGCCGGCACTTCGGTGGCGACGGCGAGATCGTTCCCGGCTGGTGGAGCGACTGACGCCTCCGAAGGACGGTGAGGCGCGCAGGCCGAGCGAACGTATCGGCGCCTAGAACCTCGTCGCTGGCATGCCCGCGACTCTCGTGCCACTGCTTGCTCAGCTGCCCGGAACGGAGGCCGTGACGATCCACGTGGACGCTGACGCCCGAACACCGTCTGGCCCGGCGAGCTCGGCGAGACCCTCGCGCAGCGCGGCGTGAACATCGCCGTGGAGGTGCGTCGCGCGGTCGCCCGCGAGACGCAGGATCTCACCGGCCGGTCCCAGCGCCATGACGAAGTCGATCGCCTCCTCGACGTCGCGGCCGATGAGGATCGGGGCGTCGCAGCGGCGCAGGGAGATATCGACGAAGCCTGCGTGCGCCAGGATCTCGGTCGTCGTGTCGGCGTCAGCCATCGAGAACGGGCCCGGACCG
>DASUDH010000243.1:0-9730 GCA_036275675.1 Solirubrobacteraceae bacterium
TGTAGAGCGGCGCACGCTCGATGCCCAGGCCGACCTCGCCGACCGGCACCACGCGCCCCTTGCGCCGCAGCATCGCGATGGCGTCGTTGACGATCGCGTCGCTCGGCGATGCCGCCGTCACGAGTACGGCGTCGGCGCCGACGCCATTCGTCCACTGCGCAACCGCCTCGCCGGCGTCGGATGGATCGACGGCGCGCTCGGCGCCAAGGGCCAGCGCCAGCTCGCGCCTGCAGGCTAGCGGCTCGACGCCGATCGCCGGACAGCCGCAGGCGCGCGCCAGCTGGAGCGCGATCAGCCCGAGCAGGCCGAGCCCGACGACGACCACGCGCTCGCCGAGTGTCAGCCGCGCACGACGCACGCCCTGCAGCGCGATCGCTCCCAGCGTGGTGAACGCCGCGTCGCGCGCCCCGACGCCCGCGGGCACGGGAGCGATCAAGTTGGCGGGTACCGACACGACCTCGGCGTGGGCCGCGCTGCCGGCGCCCGCGCACGCGACGAGCTGCCCGACGCGCAACTCGGGCACGGCGCCTGTGTCGAGCACCACGCCGGCGCTCGAGTATCCGAGCGCGACATCGGGAGCAGTGATCCCGCGAGCGAGATCGAGCGTCTCGCGTGCGCCGTGATCGCGCATGTGCTCGAGCGCCTTCTTGACCAGGTCGGGGTTGCGGATCGCCCGCAGGGGCAGAGGTCCTCCCCCACCACCAGATGTGACCGCTGTGCGCTCGGTCCCGCTCGATATCACCGACGCGAGATTCGCGACGAGCACGCGACCGGCGGCTGGAGAGGGCGCCGGCACCTCGACGACGCTGGGCGTGCCGGCACGGAGGACCACCTGCTTCATGGCGCGCAGGCTACGCGAAGGTCGGCGCGGCTGCGCTCTCTATCATCCGGCCGATGCCCCCCCGTACGGTCGTGTCCATCGTCGGCGCGCGCCCGAACTTCATGAAGACGGCGCCGATCGTCGCCGAGCTCGCGCGCCGGCACGGCGAGTTCCGCTCGGTGCTGATCCACACCGGACAGCACTACGACACGGCCATGTCGCAGGTCTTCCTCGAAGAGTTGGGTGTGGGCGCGCCCGACTTCATGCTCGAAGTGGGCTCAGGCTCGCATGCTCAACAGACGGCCCGCGTGATGGAGCGGTTGGAGCCGGTACTGCTCGAGTTGGCGCCCGACGTGGTGCTGGTGCCCGGCGACGTCAATTCGACGCTCGCGGCAAGCCTCGTCGCGAGCAAGCTGCAGATCCCGGTCGGTCACATCGAGGCGGGACTGCGCAGCTTCGACCGCTCGATGCCCGAGGAGATCAACCGGATCGTCGCCGACTCGGTGTCCGACCTCCTGTTCGTGCACTCACCCGAGGCGATCGACAATCTCTTGCGCGAGGGCATCGCACGCGAGAAGGTGCACGCGGTCGGGAACACGATGGTGGACACGCTGGTGGCGATGCGACATCGCTTCCGAGCACTGGACGTTCCGTCGCGACTCGGCCTGCCCCGCGGTGGCTACCTGGTGGTCACATTGCACCGTCCGGCGCTGGTCGACGGACCGCTCCTGGTCGATGCGATTCGCGCGCTGCAACAGGTCGCTGAGGAGATGCCGGTCGTGTTCCCGGTCCATCCACGGACGCGCGCGGGACTGGAGGCGATGGCGCTCGCCACCGACACACACGGCGATCTGCGACTCCTGGATCCCGTCGGATATCTCGACTTCCTGAGCCTCGTGGAGGGCGCCGCCGGCGTGCTCACCGACTCAGGTGGCATCCAGGAGGAGACCACGTTCTTGGGGATACCGTGCTTCACATTGCGCGAGAACACCGAGCGGCCGGTCACCTGCACGCTCGGCACCAACACGCTGCTCGGCCTTGCGCCCGATCGCATCGCCGAGGTCCCGAGCCTGCTCGCGGACGCGCACAAGCGGGACGCGAAGGTCCCCGACGGCTGGGACGGAGCGGCGTCGGCTCGGATAGTCGACGTGCTGGCCCGGGAGACGCTGAAGCTCGCCCCGGCAAGCGTCGGCTGAAGGCCCGTGCGTCTTGGCGTAGATCTCGGCTTCGACGCCGTGCCCGGGCGACCGCTGCGGGCCGGAGAGGCGCAGGCGCTCGACCTGCACACGATCGCCGCCGCGTTGCGCTCGCCGAGCAGGTTTCGCGCGCTGCTGCGGACACGCTCTTTCAAGGAGGTGGTCGTAGACGAGGGTGGGCTGCCGCTCTCGGCGCTTCAGGCGGTTGCGCTCCTGTCGCTCAGCGCGGTTCGAGCGCAGCAGTTCGTCGTCGATGGACGGTCGTTGGGACGCTTGGGGTTTTGCTCGCGCGCGCTGTCGAAGACAATCAGAGCGGTGCCGTCAGAGCTCGTCCACAGCGCGGCGCTTGCCCGCCGCGTGAGGCGCGTCGCGCGGCGTCATTACGCTCTGGTGTCCAGCTCCGGTACGCCACGGAGCGGTCTGTACCTTCGGCTCGACCCCTCCCTGAAGTGGCTCGGCGCTCAGATCGGAGGCGCCGCTACCCACACAAGTGGCGTCATCAACGGGCTCGTCGACAACGGGATCGCGGTTCAGGTACTCGCGCCCGAAAGGCCGCTGGGCACCGACCGTGCCCGGTTCTCTGAGGTGCCCGTCAGACGGATCTTGCACCTCGCACGCGGCTTGAGCTATAGCGACTACAGCGAGGCGCTGCTCGACGCCGCGCGTGGAATGCGGGCGGACTTCGTCTACCAGCGCCACCAGCTCGGCTCCTATGCGGGCCTGGAGCTCGCGCGCCGGCTGGGAGTGCCGCTGGTGCTCGAGTTCAACGGCTCGGAGATATGGGTGGAGCGCAACTGGCGCTCGGGGCGGCTGCTCCTCGGAGGCGAGCTCGAGCGTTTGGAGCTGCGCAACCTGCAAGACGCGTCGCTGGTCGTCGTCGTGTCGGCGCCGCTGCGCGACTACGTCCTCGATCAGGGGGTGGCTCCGGAGCGGGTGCTGGTCAATCCCAACGGCGTCGACGTCGATGGACTGGATCCCTACCGCGAGCACAGCCCGGCGGAGTGGCGCCGACGCCTGGGACTGTCTGAGATGCCGACGGTGGGCTTCATCGGCACGTTCGGCTTGTGGCACGGCGTCAAGCTGCTGCCGGCGCTGATCGAAGCCGTGCCCGACGCGCGCTGGATCCTGATCGGCGACGGCGTCCTGCTGAGCGAGGTGCGCGACGAGATTCAGGCGCGCGGGTTGAGCGACCGCACGCTGCTGCCAGGAGTGCTCGCGCGCCCACAGGCGCTGGAGTTGCTCTCGTGCAGCGACGTTTGCGTCTCGCCCCATGTTCCCAACCCCGACGGAACACCGTTCTTCGGCTCGCCGACCAAGCTCTTCGAGTACATGGGCCTGCGCCGCGCGATCGTCGCTTCGGACCTCGACCAGATCGGCGAGGTGGTCGAAGATGGGCGCAGCGGGCTGCTGTGCCCGCCCGGCGACGTGGAGGCAGCCGCGGATGCGGTGCGCCGCCTGCTCTCCGACGAGTCGCTGCGCGAGCGGCTGGCGGAAAACGCGCTGCAGCGGGCCACGAGCGAGTACAGCTGGAGCGCGCATGTCCGGCGAATCCTCGACGCGCTGCACTCGCTTTCGGCGCTCGGCGCCCTGATAGCTTGACGACATGAGCGCTCCCGTAGACGGGAAAGATCGGGGTCTTCAACACGATCGACACCCCTATCAGCGACTTCATCGCACGCCATACACGGTTGCTGGAGGATCCCGGTGTGCGTGAATGGATCGGCCGCGTCGGCGGTTGGTACGTGATGGGCGTCGGGCGAGGAGGTCCATGAACATGGGGAGCGTCGACGCCAAGGAGCAGGTGCGCAGCTTCTGGAACCGCACCCCGTGCGGCTCGTGGGACGCCACTGCGCCGGAGGGCACACGCGAGTACTACGACCAGATCGAGGCGCGGCGTTACGAGCTGGAGCCGTTCATCCACCGCTATGCGGAGTTTGCCTCGACGAAGGGCATGAGCGTGCTCGAGATCGGTGTCGGGCTGGGCACAGACCACGTCCAGTTCGCGCGTGCGGGCGCCGAGCTGCACGGGGTCGATTTGACCGAGAAGGGGGTGGAGCTGGTGAAGCGGCGCCTGGCGCACGAGGGGCTCTCCTCGGAGTTGCGCGTCGCCGACGCCGAGCGGCTGCCGTTCGAGGACGCGAGCTTCGACGTCGTCTACTCGTGGGGTGTGCTCCACCACACGCCCGACACGCCGCAGGCCTTCCGCGAGGCGATCCGCGTGCTGCGCCCCGGGGGGCGTCTGTGCGCGATGGTGTACGCGCGCCACGCCTGGGTCTCCTACGGCTTGTGGGCGCGCAACGGACCGTTGAGCGGCAGGCCGCTGCGCTCGATCGCCGACGTGCTGCACCATCACATGGAGAGCCTCGGCACGAAGGGCTACACCAAGCACGAGGCGCGACGGATGCTCGATGGCCTGCAACCGCTGCGGATCGAGAAGGTGGCGACTCCGTATGACGTCGAGTACGCGGGCGGGCTGGCGCGCATGACCGGACGTCAGCTCGGCTTCTTCATGGTGATCCGCGGCGTCAAGCGCAGCTGACGCGAGATGCGCGCCCACCGAGTCCCGATCGTCGCCCGCCGCTGACGCGCCATGGCCGGCCGCCGGATCCTCGTTGTCACCCACCCCTATCCTCCGATGCCGTCGGTGGGGGGGAACCGCTGGCTGGCGATGGCCAAGTACCTGCGCCGGCGCGGGCACGAGGTCGACATCCTCACGACCTCCGCATTCGGCTCGCTGCCCGACGACAAGGACCTCGGGGTGCATCGCAGCGGCGATCTGATCGCGGCGCGATGGCTGCGAATGCTGATGCGCAGACCACCGCTGCCCCAAGGCGGGGAGACCGCGTCCGTCGACAAGCCGCCGCATGCGATCGTGACACGATTCCTCGTCCCGGACCATTACGTCGCCACGTGGGTGCCGTTCGCGGTCCGAGCGGCGCGCCACCTGACTCGCGAGCGCGCGTACGACTGCGTGATCACGACCTCCGCGTACGAGTCCACCCACCTGGTCGGCCTCGGCCTCGGGCGACACCGCCCGGCGTGGATCGCGGACTTCCGCGACGGTTGGACCTTCCACTCGTGGCGCGAACCCTTCCCGACCGCCCTGCAGCGGCGCATCGACGTGCGCCTGGAGCGCGCGGTGGTGCGGTCGGCCGATCGCACGATCGTCGTGGAGCGTCCCGTGGGGGAGGACTTCCGCGACCGGTTGGGGATCGACGCCGGCTACGCTCCGAACGGCTGGGACCCGGACCTCGAGCGCGATGCGGGCGAGGCGGAGCCCCCGCGCCTCGACGAGGCGGCGGTGACACTCGTGCACACAGGCAAGTTGACGGGCGGGTGGGGACGTCATCCGGGAGCCCTGCTGGACGCCCTGCGGCGCCTGCGCGAGGAGGATCCGCAAACCGCCGCGCGCCTGCGGCTCGTGCTGGCCGGACGCCTCGACGAGGACGAGCAGCGCCTGATCGAGGGGGCTCGGCTCGACGGCATTGTCCGCCACGTCGGGGTGCTCACCCGCGCGCAGGCGATGGCGTTGCAGCGAGACGCGGACGTGCTCCTGCTGATCACCTCGCCCACACTCGTCTGGGAGCTGCCCGGCAAGGTCTTCGAGTACTTCGGCGCCGGCCGGCCGATCCTGGCGCTGGCGCACGAGAACGAGGCCGCGCGCCTCGTGCGGGAGACGGGGACAGGATGGACGGTGCCGCCGCGCGACGTCGATGCGATCGCAGCCGTTCTGCGGCGCCTCGCGCGGGAGGGAGCCGACCTGCGCATCGACCCGAAGCGGCTGGAGTCCTACACCTACCCACGGCCGGCGGAGGTCGTCGAGGCCGAGATCGAGCGGGCGATCGAGGCACGGAGCTCGCGTGCGCGATAGCGAGAGAACACACTCATACGTACGATCGTCCCCTGTGAGGAAGCGTTCGCGACCAAGCCTGCCGGACAACCGTTTGTGGTCTGCGGCGAGAAGCCTGCGCTCACCGAGCTGGGGCCTGATTGGTCAGGGCGTTCGGTTTGTGTTGGCAGGGGGCACCGTGACCCTGATCTACCTGACCACGACAGTCGTGCTGGCCGATGTGGTGGGGCTTCCGTTCCAGGCGGCGCTGGCGAGCGGCTTCTGCGTGGCGCTCGCTGTGCATTTCACGCTCCAGCGCGTGTTCGTGTGGGTGCACGAGGCGGGCTTCGCGCTGCCCTTCCATTGGCAGGCCACGCGCTACCTGCTCTTCGCCGGCGTCCAATACGGCTTGACCGTGGCGTCCACGTCGTTGCTGACGCCCGTGCTCGGCCTGCCCACAGAGGTCGTCTACCTTGCGACCGTGGTGGTCATCGGGGTCGCCAACTTCCTCATGTTCCGCAACCGTATCTTCCACCCCGAGCAGACGGGCGAGGAGCCGGCCTGCGCGCCGTCAGAGCTCCGATGACAACCGTCCTGCACGTCCTACCCCACGCGGGCGGGGGCGCGGAGACCTACCTCGACCTGCTCGCGGGCCTGGACGGCTACGAGCAGGAACGCGTGGAGCTGTCGAGCGCACGCACGCCGCTCGCGGCGGCCCCGTCGATCGCGCGGCGCTGGCCGGCGCTCGCACGGCGGGTGCGCAGGACCGATCTCCTCCACGTCCACGGCGACGCCGCCGTCCTGCTGACGTTGCCGCTGCTCGGCCGGGGCGCGTCGGTGTGGAGCACGCACGGGCTGCACCTCCTGCGCCGCCATCCACTCGTGGCGGGCGGGGTTCGCGCGGCGATCGGCCGCACGCGGGCGACGATCTGCACGTCGAGCGCGGAGGCGCGCGAGCTCGGAGAGCTCGCGCCGCGACTGAGCGAGCGCCTGAGCGTGGTGCTCAACGGGGTGGCGCCGGCGGCGCCCGCCGACCCGGCCGTACGCGCCGAGGTTCGTGCCGAGCTCGGCATCGAGGAGGGCGAGCTGGCGGCGCTCTTCCTCGGCGAGCTCGAGCCGCGCAAGGGCCCGCTCGACGCCCTCGCCGCCGCTGCGGCAGCGAGGGCAGGCGGGGCGCCGCTCGTGCTGCTGGTTGCGGGCCGGGGACCATTGGAGCGCGCGGTCGCCGAGCAGGCGGGGGAGTCGATCAGGGCACTCGGCTTTCGCGACGATCCGGAGCGCCTGATGGCCGCTGCAGACGTGTTCGTGCTGCCCTCGGCGCGCGAGGGGCTGTCGTTCGCCCTGCTGGAGGCGATGGCGCACGGCCTGGCGGTGGTGGTGGCCGACGGGCCGGGCAATCCCGAGGCCGTGGGAAGCGCCGGGATCGTCGTCGGGGCCGGTGATCGCGAGGCCCTCGCCGGGGCGCTTTCAGAGCTCGCGCGCGATCGCGACCGTCGCGCCGCGCTCGGCGCCGCGGCGAGGGAGCGGGTGGCGCGCGAGCTGACCCCCGAGCGCCTGCGCGAAGGGGTGAGGGCGGCCTACGAGCGCGCGCTCGATGGTCCTACGGCGCCTGGCCGAGCCGGCGCCGGCGCGCGCGCTTGAGCGGGATCGGGGTCGACCAGGCGGCGAGCGGGACGAGCAGGCCGCTCGCGCCGCGCAAGGTGCGCCGCCTGCGCAGCGCCCGCACGCGGATCGAGATC
Organism: Solirubrobacteraceae bacterium; assembly: GCA_036275675.1. Classification (GTDB taxonomy): domain Bacteria; phylum Actinomycetota; class Thermoleophilia; order Solirubrobacterales; family Solirubrobacteraceae; genus Palsa-744. The sequence goes on from DASUDH010000243.1 coordinate 7,585, forward strand.
GCCTCGGCGATCTGCGCCCGCTCGGCTCTGGCGGCGACGTTCGTGGAGCTCATCACGCGCGTGGAGAGCGGCTCCTCTAGCGCCACGACGCGCCAGCGCTCGGCCAGGCGCAGCCACAGGTCGTACTCCATCGCGTAGCGGTAGCGGTGGTCGTAGCCGCCGAGCGCGAGCACCGCCTCGCGGCGCATGCAGCAGGAGCTGTTGGGGATCGGGTTGAAATGCATCAACACTTCGTTGACGTCGCCGGAGGCGAACTTCGTGCGCTCCCGGAGCTCCGCTCCAGAAGGGTCGACCTCGCGCATGCGTGAGCCGACGATCGCCACCTGCGGGCGCGCTCGCAGGACGGCGAGCTGGGTCTCGAGACGGTGGGGCGCGGAGAAGTCGTCGGCGTCCTGCACCGCGACGAACGGCGCGCGCGCCGCGCGCAGGCCCTCGTTGAGGCTGCGCGAGATGCCGAGGTTGCGGCCCATGTCGAGCACCCTGACGCGCCCGTCGCAAGCGGCGGCGCGGCGCGCGATGTCCAGCGACTCGTCGCTCGAGCCGTCGTCGATCACGAGAACCTCGATCTCGGACACCGTCTGGGCGAGGATCGAGTCGATCGCACGATCGAGCGTGGCGGCGCTGTTGTACGCGCCGATCAGGACGCTCGCCCGCGGAGCGTTGCCTCGCGTGGCCGCGTTCATCGCGGCACGGCACGCCCGGACTCGATCTGGCCCAGTGTGACAGCGCGCATGTCGGCCCCCTCGGCCAGCTCCCGGAACCAGGCGACGGTCACGGCGAGCCCATCCTCCAAGGACATGGCCGGCCGCCAACCGAGCCGCTCGCGCGCCTGTGAGGAGTCGAGCCTCAGATGGCGCGTCTCCCGCGGGTGGGCCCGGTCGTCTGCCGTCCAGGAGACCCCGCCGGGCCATAGCTCGGAGAACCGCTGTACGACCCACTCGACGGTGTGGGCGTCGCGCTCGTCCGGGCCGAAGTTCCAGGCACGGGCGTAGTCGGGCGAGTCATACAGGGCTTGGGCGAGTACGAGATAGCCGCCGAGCGGGTCGAGCACATGCTGCCAGGGTCGCACCGCACCGGGGTTGCGCAGGCGCAGCGTCTGTTCGCCGGCGGCGGCGCGCACGATGTCTGGGATGAGCCGGTCCTCCCCCCAGTCGCCCCCGCCGATCACATTGCCGGCGCGCGCGGAGGCCAGGCGCGGGCCGTCGGGGTCGGAGAGGAACGCGTGGCGGTAGGCGCTCGTGACGAGCTCCGCGGCTGCCTTGGAGCTCGAATAGGGATCGTGGCCGCCGAGCGGATCGCCCTCGCGATAGCCACGCGGAGACTCGCGATTGTCGTAGCACTTGTCCGAGGTGACGACGAGCACCGCGCGCACCCCGGGGCACGCGCGGACGGCCTCGAGCACGTTGACGGTGCCCATTACGTTCGTCTCGTATGTCTCCCGCGGCGCGGCGAGCGAACGGCGCACGAGCGGCTGTGCGGCCATGTGGATCACGATCTCCGGGCCGGCTGCGACCAGCGCGCTCGTGACCGCGTGGGGATCGCGAATGTCGCAAGCGACGCTGGTGAGCATCCCATCCCCGACACGGGCGAGCTCGTACAGGGAGGGCTCGGTCGGCGCTGCGCCGAGCGACAGCCCGGTGAGACGGGCGCCGAGCGACTGTAGCCACAGCGACAGCCAGGCCCCCTTGAAGCCGGTGTGCCCGGTCACGAGCACGCCGCGCTCCCGCCAGAAGGCGCGATCTACGAATGATCTCATGCGCTTTTTCGAGTTGCTTTCAATCTACTTTTCGTGCCTTTTTGATTCTATGTTTTGTGCGTAATGATAATATCATTATAAAAGCTGTTTTGAATCGATATATCAATCGACTTTGCGGCGAGCTTGTTGACGAACATGATCTTCCGAACTCCCCCACCAAGCCTCGAAGAAGAGGCGGCTTTGGAGAAGATCGAGGAGCTGCGCCGACAGCTGCGCTACTACGTGACTCAACCGCGAAGGTGGGTCGGGCAGGTTAGGCGTGTGCTCGGCGCGCGCGCGATCCAGGGCTCGAACAGCATCGAGGGCTTCGACGTCTCGGTCGAGGACGCGCTCGCGGCGCTCGCCTCCGAGGAGCCGATGGAGGCCGCCGCCGAGGACTGGGATGCCGTG
>DASUDH010000244.1:0-8744 GCA_036275675.1 Solirubrobacteraceae bacterium
CGAATCCAAAGCACGCGGCTGAAGCGTGACGAGCTGGAGCTTGCCCTGCGGATCAAGGCGACGCCCACGTTCAGTGGCCTGTGGCCGCGCCGCAACCACTGGAAGGCGACGAACGCGCCCACCTCGGGCGGCCTCACCGAACCGTACAGCCGCTCGTATCCGTGGCGGGCGACCGGGCGTGCGTGAAAGCTGACCCGCACCGCCACGAGCTCCGTGATGACGGGGCTGAGCGCCTTCGGCAAGTCGACCGTGGCGACGCGCAGCTGGCTGTTCTCGGCGAGGCTGTCCATCGGGAAGGAGAAGTTGCCCGTGGCGTCGGTGACCTCGGGGACGCTTACGGTGCGAAAGCCCGCGAGATACGGAAACGGGTTGGCCTGTAGCACGATCCAGTGGTTGGCCGCGTCGGTGCCCGAGACGGTTCCACTGACCGCGAAGCGATCGCCGAACCGCTCGGGGTTGTGGGTCGCTGTGATCGCGATCTTGAGCGGGATCTTCTTGGTGGCGAATGTGCGGTCCTGGCCGAGGGTCGTGCCGGCGGCGCTGACCGCGATCAGGCGGTAGTGGTAGGTCGTATTGGCTGTGAGCCCCGCCAGCGCCTGGCTGACCTTGATTTCCTGGGTCCCCGTCCCGGCCGGCGATGACGGCGTCTGCGACCCGTAGGCGGAGCTGGTGCCGTACTGGAAGGAGTAGCTGGTTTCTGTGCCGCGCGGGTTGACGCCACCCTTGAGCGTCGCGCTGGTTTCGGTCACTTCGGGGACGTAGCCGGTGTAGGCGAGCGGGGGCTTGGGCGCCGGTGGCGTGGGGGCAGCGCCCGAGAGCAGCGGGAGCGCAAGCAGGCCGCCGATAATGAGGCCGATCGGCAACGTCCCGGTTAGCAGCGCCCTGCGCAAGCGCGTGGCTCTCCACATACCTCAGTAACTGCCGGAGCCCGCGGTTCTTCCGTGCCGGAGCGAACGACCCGTTCGTGACCGAGCCCGCGGCTTTTTTCGTCCGTTCCTTGCGCAAGCGGGAAGCACTGTGCGTCGTTGCTGGGGTGTGAGCAGGCCCGAAAACGGCCACAGTCCCGATGTCGTCTGGCAGTGTAGCCTGCTGACGCGCAGCGAGCGTTGGGACTCGCTTGGCCATGCTGGAGCGACGATCTGGTTCACCGGCCTGCCAGCGGCGGGCAAGTCCACGATCGCCAGCGCGGTGGAGCAGAGGTTGGTGAGCGCGGGACGCCACGCCTTCCTGCTCGACGGCGACAACCTGCGCCACGGGCTCAACGGCGACCTCGGATTCGACGAGGGGGCGCGCAGAGAGAACGTGCGTCGCACCGCCCACGTGGCGAGGCTGCTAGCCGAGTCGGGCGCCGTGGCGCTCGTGAGCCTCGTCAGTCCCTATGCCCGTGACCGGGAAGCGGCGGCGGAGCTGCACGCCGCCGCCGAGCTGCCCTTCCTCGAGATCTTCGTGGACGCTCCTCTGGCGCTGTGTGAGCGACGGGACCCAAAGGGCCTCTACGCGCGCGCCCGCGCCGGCGAGCTTGCCGGCATGACGGGGGTCGGCGCGCCATATGAGCGCCCGCTGCATCCCGACTTGGTGCTGCGCTCCGGCGAAGAGACAGTCGAGATCGCGGTCGAGCGAGTGCTCGCCGAGCTCGAGCTTCGATGTATGGGCGTCCTCGCGCTCGAGCGCTGACTGGACTGGGTGGGACTGGGGCCGGTCGGGTGGAAATTCGTCTGAACGTGCGCACCAGCGATTGACTAATCGCTAGATCTCGGTAGCTCACCGGGAGCTACACGCAGGCGTCCGCCGGTGAAGCTCGAGACGTTCATTGCGAGCGCCTCGAGCTTCGGGGTGCTGTCGGTGGCGGGCAATGCCACGATCGCCGGAACGCTCGTCCTGCACCAGGTCGAACCGTTTAAAGCATTGCTCGGGCAGACCTACGCGATCCTCTCGAGCGCCTCGCTGACGGGGGCGTTCGCCACCGAGATCGAAGATCAGATCAACTTCACCGGCCTCTACTACAAGCCGACCTACTCGGCCACCGGGGTGACGCTCGTCGTCACCCAGGCCACCCAGGTGCGAGCACCGAAAAGCGGGCTGCCCGGCTCGACGGTGACGGTCAGCGGCAGCGGTTACCTGCCCGGCGATACCATCGCGCCGACGTTCACGGATCACAAAGGCGTCAAGACGGTCTACTCCGGCGTGATAACCAACGGCAGCGGCGCGTTCTCGACGGAAATAACGATACCCGCCGGCGCCGCGCTGGGTGTCGGCGACATCATCGTCACGAGCAGCGCGACCGGCGTGCACGTCAGCCAGACGTTCACCGTCACCTAGAGGTTTCGAGCTCCCGACGAAAGCGCTCCGCGACGCGCTCGCTCACGAGATGATCGAGCTCGTCGTGCCCGCGCTACTGTGCGCCGCGACTCTGGCGCCGGTAGCGGGTTGGTACGAGCATGAAGGCGACCGGCAAGCAAGATCGGCTGCAGCGGGCGTTGCCAGTCCGCCTTAGTGGCCGTCTCGCGGCCGTCCTGCTGCCGACGGCAGCGACGATCGTGCTGTCCGTCTCGAGCGCCGCCGCCGTCTCGCACCCGCCCACGGTCTCCACCGGGGGGGTCTCCAGCCTGACCTTCTCGTCCGTGGTCCTCCACGGTTCGGTCGACGCGCAGGGTCAGGCCACCACCTATGTCTTCCAGTACGGCGCCACCAAGGCATACGGCGCCCAGACGCCGTTGGCCTCCGCCGGCGCCGGCACGGCGACGGTCAAAGTCAGTCAGGCCGTGGGCGGGCTGCAGCCGGTCACCCGCTACCACTACCGGATCGTGGCGACGAGCCCCGCAGGCGCGACCGCGGGGACCGACCATACCTTCACCACCTTGAAGGTCCCGCTGTCGTTGCAGATCGCCGGTGTCCCCAACCCGGTCTCCTACGGCGATCCGTTCTCGGTGCAGGGCACGCTCGCCGGCACCGGTGCCGCCGGTCGCGTGGTCGCCTTGCAGATCAACCCGTTTCCCTACCTCGCCGGCTTCGCGACGGTCGGCAATCCCGAGGTCACCAGTCCAACGGGCGGCTTCTCGTTCCCGGTCGTGGGCCTGCTCCAAAATTCCCAACTGCGCGTAGTCACGGTCGGCGCTCCGGCCGTATCGAGCCCCGTGCTGGTCGAGGGCGTCGCGGTGCGCGTGACGTTCCATGCACGTCGTGTGCACCGCCATCGGCGCGGCAGGTTCTTCCGTCTCTACGGCACGGTCACCCCGGCAGAGGTCGGCGCGCGCGTGGGCTTCCAGCTGCTGCGGCCAGGCTCGAGCTCGGTCAACAAGGGCGGCGCCTTCGTCAGGTCCGGGACCGCAAGCGTCTCGCGCTTCAGCAGCATCGTGCGCATCCGCCGGCGCGGCGTCTACGAGGCGCTCGTCGAGATCAACGACGGCTCGCACGTCTCGGCATACAGCGCCCCCGTGCGCATCCGCTGAGACGATGCCGACGTCAACGCGGCTGCGGTAGATGCCGTAGAGCGACTAGCTCGCCGCTATCTGCCAGCCCCGAGGGCTCCGATCGCCGCCACGCAGCGCTCGGCCGCTTTGCCGTCGCCGTACAGTCGCGGATGCTCTGGGGGCGCCGGTCGCTCGAGCGCCGCGAGCGCCTGCTCGGCGTCGAGGTCGACCAGCGTGTTCCAGCCGGCAGCGACCGTCTCGACCCACTCAGTTGTCGACCTCAGCGTCACGCAGGGCACCCCGGCAAGGTAGGCCTCCTTCTGGAGGCCCCCCGAGTCGGTCAGCACCGCGCGCGCATTGCACACGAGCGCGCTGAACTCGACGTACCCGAGCGGTTCGGTGAGCAGCACGCCGTCGAGCGCCTCGAGCTCTGCCGACAGGCCCGCGCTGTGCAGGCGTGCGCGAGTGCGCGGGTGCATCGGGAACAGGACCGGCTTCGGCAGGGCCACGATGAGCTGTAGGAGGGTTCGCAGTCTGTCGGGTTCGTCGACATTTCCAGCTCTGTGGGCAGTGAGCAGCAGGTAACTGCCGGGTTCGAGCCCGTATGCGGCGGGTGTCGCGCCGTTGGCGCGCGCGGTCGGCTGCCATCTGGTGGCGACATCCACCATCACGTCCCCCACGACCTCGATCCGCCCGGTCGCCGACTCGCGCCGGAGGTTGCCAGCGGCCGTGTCTGACGCGCACAGCAACAGATCGCTCATGCGGTCGCACAGCACCCGGTTGAGCTCCTCGGGCATCGAGCGGTCGAACGAGCGCATCCCCGCCTCCACATGCACCACCGGCACGCACCGCTGGGCTGCGACCAGCGCCCCGGCGAGCGTCGAGTTGGTGTCGCCGTACACGAGCGCCGCGTCGGGGGTGGTCTCGCTGAGCAACGGCTCGAGCGCCGCGACCATGCGCGCGGTCTGGGAGGTGTTCGACCCGCCCCCGATCCCCAGTTCGTGCTCGGGCGCCGACAGGCCGAGCTCGGCGAAGAACACGCTCGAGAGCGCGTCGTCGTAGTGCTGGCCGGTGTGCACGAGGATCTCCTCGTGCTCGGCGCGCAATGGCCCCGAGACGGCAGCCGCCTTGATGAACTGTGGCCGGTTGCCTACGACTGTGAGGATCTTCACGAGCGTAGTCTCGACCTGGCTCGCAGGGGGTGGTCGGGAGGGGGGCCTGCCCCCCTCCCGCTAGATTGCTGTGGCCGGTTGCCTACGACTGTGAGGATCCTCACAGACCGCAGCCTACGCCGCGGCGCCGACCACCGACGTCGACCAGTCGATCACCGACGTGGGTCGCACCACATGGCGGCTGAGGCCGAGCTCCTTCGGCTCCAGGCCCAGAGCGAGCCCGACGAGCTGGGGGAGGTGCAGCACCGGCATCTGCAGCTCACGCCCGACCGCTTTCGCGGCGAGCGGCTGCTGCATGTCGAGGTTGAGGTGGCAAAGCGGGCAGGGAGTCACCAGGCAGTCGGCCTCCGCGTCGACCGCGTCGCCGAGGTGGCGGCCCGCCTGCTTGAGCGAGGCCTCCTTGTTCATCGTGATGATCGGAAAGCCGCAGCACTTGCGCATCCCGGCGTACTCGATGACAGTGCCGCCGAGCGCGTCGATCAACTGCTCCAAGTAGTGATCGCGCGGGCGCTCGGCGTCGATGCCGAGCCGGCTGCGCGGGCGCACGATGTAGCAGCCGTAGAAGGGGCCCACCCTGAGGTTCTCGAGCGGGCGCCTGACGAGCGAGCGCAGCTTGTCGAGACCTATCTCCTCGACGAGCAGCCACAGGAAGTTCTTGTTCGTGAAGCCCTTCTCGTAGGAGAGGCCCTCATCGGCGAGCGTGCCGTTCACGTGCGCTCGGTACTCGGCGCTTGCGTCGAGGCGCTCCTGGCACTCGCTCTGGGCGCCCTGGCAGGTGGAGCAGATGTTCATCATCAGCTCGGCCCCCTGCACCTGCTGGGCGAGCGCGAACGTGCGCGCGTTGAGCGTGTCCGCAAGCTCCTGGTTGTGCTCGGCGATCACGCCCGCCCCGCAGCAGTTGGCGCGGTCGAGCTCGACCAGCTCGATGTCGAGCAGCGGCGCCACCTTGGCCATCGAGCCGTGCAGCTCGGGAGTGAAGCCGCGGCTGACGCAGCCGGGCCAGTAGGCGACCTTCATCATGGAGCGCTCCCTTGCGTGGTCTCCGTCGAGGCGCCAGGCGCGGCGGCAGCGCTCGCGACGGGCTCCTCGACGTCTTCGTCGTAGCCGCTGACATACAGGTTCAGCTCGTAGCGCTGCGGGCGACTCTCGACCTTCTCGTAGATCTTCTTCACGGCCTTCAGGTCCTGCTTGGGAATCTTGTGACCGAGCAGCGCCAGGATCGGGCTTACCCGCTTGCGCAAGAGTGCCGAGAGGATCACTGTGAACGAGCTGAGCAACTCCTTGCCGGCGGCGGGGTGGAACTTGCCGAGCGGCGAGTCGCCCCCGTAGGAGCGCGCGAGCAGTTCGGACTCGTGGTTGCGCCCATAGTCGCGCACGAGGCTCGTGAATGCCTGCTCGTGACGGTGACCGTTGTTGCGGTCGACGATGAGCTGGTCGGAGCCCGCGATGCGTCGCAAGCGCATGATCTGGCCCATCGGGTTGACGTCCTTCGGGCACGCATCCACGCACTTGAAGCAGTGCGTGCAGTCGTAGATGCCCTGCGGGTCCTGGGCGAGGTCGATCAGGCGCTCGCGTTGCTCTTCGTCGCGCGGGTCGCCCACGAAGCGGTAGGCCTTCGCGAGCGCGGCCGGGCCGATGAAGCCGGGGTCCACCTCCATCGCCAGGCAATCGGAGACGCACGCCCCGCACTGGATGCACGCCATCGTCTGCGTCACGTCCACCATGCTCTCGCGCGGCACGATGTGCTCGCGCTCGGGCTGCGGTCCCTCGTTGATGAGCCATGGGGTGACGCGCTGCACCTTCTTCCAGTGCACCGCATCCATGTCGACGATCATGTCCTTGATCACGGGCATGTTGCCCATCGGTTCGACCTCGATCACGCCGTCGGAGGCCGAGGCGCGCGCATGGTCGAGGTGGGTGTGGCAGGCGAGCCCCGGTTCGCCGTTGATGCGCACCCCGCACGACCCGCAGATCGCCGCGCGACAGGAGCAGCGGATCCCGATCGACCCGTCGAACTTGGCCTTGGCCTGCAGGATGCCCTCGAGCACGGAGCGGTGGGGCTCGAGCTCGACCGTGTGCTCGTCCCAGTAGGGCGCCTCGCCGGACTCCGGGTCGTAGCGGCGCAGACGCAGCGTGAACTGCTCCGGCGGCTTATGCGTCTCGGCCATCAGGTGTTCTCCTCGGTCAGCATGAGCGTTTTGGTGGAAGCGATGACGGGCGCCGGAGGGTCGTCAATATTTCCTCTCCTCCGGCTGCCACTGGGTGATCGTGACCGGCGAATAGCTGACCTGGGGACCGTCGGCGCTGGCCGTGATGTCGATGTGCTTGAGCCACTGCTCGTCGTCGCGCTCGGGGAAGTCGGTGCGGAACTGCGCGCCGCGCGACTCCTTGCGCTCGATGGCCCCCACCACGATCGCCTCGGCGCAGTCGAGCATGTAACCGAGCTCGATCGCCCCGAGCACGTCCTGGTTGAAGACTGTCCCGCGGTCGTCGATGTAGGCGCTCTTGGCCTCGTCCTGCAGACGCCCTACGACCTCGTGGGCCTTCTCGAGGCCTTCCTGGTCGCGGTAGACCGCGACGTACTGGTTCATCGTCTCGCCGAGCTCTTGCTTGATCTCAGAGACGCGCCGGCCCTCGCGTGGGCGCGCGAGGATCTCGTCGATCATCGTCACGTCGTCGTGCAACTGGGCGTCCGTGGTGTCGGGCATCGCCATCTGCGCGGAACGCGCCGCGGCGTGTTCTCCGGCGCGGCGCCCGAAGATCAGCGTGTCGAGGAGGGAGTTTGCGCCGAGACGGTTGCCGCCGTGCACCGACACGCACGCCACCTCGCCGGCGGCGTACAGGCCTTCGACCGCTGTGGCGCCGTCGACGTCGGTCTTCACGCCGCCCATGATGTAGTGCTGGCCCGGACGGATCATGATCGGCTCACGGGTTATATCGACGCCGGCGAAGTCCTTGCCGATATTGACGATCTCGCGCAACGCCTCGAGCGTGCGCTTGCGCGGCACCTTCGTGATGTCGAGGTAGATGCCCTCGCCGTGCGCGCCGACGCCGCGTCCCTCGAGGATCTCGGTCTGCTCGGCGCGTGAGACGACATCGCGCGAGGCGAGCTCCATCTTGTTGGGGGCGTACTTCTCCATGACCCGCTCGCCGTCTGCGTTGAGCAGCACCGCGCCCTCGCCGCGGGCACCCTCGGTGATCAGGAGACCGTTCTCCACGAGCGTCGTCGGGTGGTACTGGACCATCTCCATGTCCATCAGCGGGGCGCCGATGCGGTAGGCCTGCGCGATCCCGTCGCCGGTGACGATCAGCGCGTTCGTGGTTGGGCTGTACACCTGACCGGCGCCGCCGCACGCGAGGATCACGTTCTTGGCTTTCAAGACCTCCATGCGTCCTGAGCGCACGTCGCGCGCGATCACTCCGCAGCAGCGTCCGGCGTCGTCCTGCAGCAGCGACGTCACAAACCACTCCTCGTAGCGTTCCACCTGCTCGTGGTGCTTCATCAACTGCTCGTACAGCACGTGCAGGATCGCCTGGCCCGTGATGTCGGCTACGTAGGCGGTGCGCTTCATCGAGGCGCCGCCGAACGCGCGCAGGTCGAGCTCGCCCTTGTCGTTGCGGTGGAAGGTCACCCCGATGTGCTCGAGGTGCATCACCTCCTTGGGGGCCTCCGAGCACATGATCTCGATCGCGTCCTGGTCGCCGAGGAAGTCCGAGCCCTTGACGGTGTCGTACGCGTGCGATCGCCAGTCGTCAGCTACGTTGATCGCGGCGTTGATGCCGCCGGCGGCGGCCACCGAATGAGAGCGCACCGGGTGGACCTTGCTCACGATCGCGACGCTCGCGCCGGCCTGCGCGGCGGCGAGCGCGGCGCGCTGGCCTGCGAGACCTGCGCCGATGATCAAGACGTCGTGTGCTGGCATGGCTCCTTCTGAGGGATGCGGACGGGGACTTCCGGACCGGCACTCTATAACGAGCCGCCGGGCGGCCCTCTCCAGGACGGGAGCGCGGGCGTCAGCCGGTCGGAGCCAGCGCCTGGCGGACCTGGGCGAGCGTGACCACGCCCTGCAGGACCCCGTCGGCGTCGACGGCGACCATCGCGCCGAGGCGGCCGAGCCCCTCCGAGCCGAGCAGCGACTCGAGCGGCGCCTCTTCCCCGATC
>DASUDH010000245.1:0-3702 GCA_036275675.1 Solirubrobacteraceae bacterium
CGTCTGGGGCCTGATGGCCACCGGCTCCACCGAGGGTCGCGAGCTCCCGCCCGGCATCGAGCATCGGCTGGCCGAGTTCACCGAGCTTGTCGGCACCGCGATCGCCAACACGCAGGCGCGCGAGCAGCTACGGAAGCTGGCCGAGGAGCAGTCGGCTTTGCGGCGGGTGGCGACGCTGGTCGCGCAGGGGGCGTCGCCAGGGGACGTGTTCGCAGCCGTTGCCGCCGAGGTCGCGCAGCTTCTCGGCATCACCCTCGTCGTCATGTGCCGCTACGAGCCCGACAACAGCGCGACGGCGATCGGCGCCGCCGGCGACCACCCCTTCCGTCCCGGCACTCACTGGCCGCTCGACGGGCCGAGCATGCTGGCAACCGTAAGGCAGACCCGACGCCCTGCGCGCATCGACGATTATTCAAGCCTTCCGGGACAGGTGGCCGAAGCCGTACGGGCGATCAACGCCAACGCCGGGGTGAGCGCGCCGATCATCGTCGACGGCGAGGTTTGGGGCGCTGTCTCAGCCGGGGCTGACTCACCGCTCCCGCCGGACACGGAGGAGCGCCTAAGCCAGTTCACCGACCTGGTCGCAACCGCAGTCTCGAAGACCCAGGCGAGCGATGAGCTCCGTCGGCTCGCCGAGGAGCAGTCGGGCCTGCGCCGGGTGGCGACGCTCGTCGCGCAGTCCGCGCCACCGGCCGAAGTGTTCGCCGCGGTGGCGGCGGAGGTCTCCACCGTGCTCGACCTCCCCCTCGTCGAGATGTGTCGCTACGAAACGGACGGCACGGCGACCGTGATCGGCGCGTTCGGCGATCACCCGTTCCAGACGGGGACGAACTGGACACTCGAGGGCCCCAGCCTGACCGGGGAGGTCAAGCGCACGGGGCGCCCGGCGCGCGTGGACGATTACGCCGACGTCACCGGCAGCATCGCCGAAGCCGCCAAGGCCGGGGGTGTCCACGCCGGAGTCGGCGCACCCATCGTCGTAGACGGAAAGGTCTGGGGGGTCATCTCGGCGGGCGGCGGCGCCCGGGTGCCGCTTCTCCCCGACGCCGAGGCGCGCCTGAGCCAGTTCACCGAACTGGTGGCCACCGCGATCTCGAACGCCCAGGCGCGCGAGGATCTCCGCCACCTGGTCGAGGAGCAGGCCGCGCTGCGGCGCGTGGCAACGCTCGTCGCTGAGGGCGCCGAGCCGGAGGACATCTTTGCGCTGGTGGCCGAGGAGATCGCCCGGGCTACTGGTCTAGAGATGGTCATGATCGGCCGCTATTACCCCGAGCAGACGGTCACGCTGACCGGCGCTGCCGGCGATCATCCCTTCCAACCTGGGACACGCTGGCCGCTCGACGGCAAGAGCGTTTCATCGCAGATCCTCGACACCGGCCGACCCGTGAGCAGCGACCCGTATCACCGCATGACCGGGACGATCGCCGAAGCGGCGCGCTCGGCCGGAATGCGCGCCGGGGTCGGCGTGCCGGTCATCGTTGACGGGAAGATCTGGGGAAATGTCACTGTGGGCGGGACCGATCGGGCTCCGCTCCCGGCGAACACCGAGCGCCGCCTGACCCAGTTCACGGAGCTGATCGCCACGGCGGTCTCCAATGCTCAGGCCCGCCAGGACCTGCGCCGACTGGTCGAAGAGCAAGCCGCACTGCGACGGATCGCCACATTGGTCGCCGAAGGCGCACCGTCGCAGCGGGTGTTCGACGCGGTGTGCGAGGAGACCGGCCGTGTGTTCGGCGCTGCCACGGCGAACCTCGCCCACTTCACGCCTGACGGGATCAACCTCACGATCTCCGGCTGGAGCCTGCGTGGAGTCCACGGAAGGACGGGCACGCGACTCCCGATTGACGGCGACTCGATCAACGCGATCGTCCAGCGAACCGGCGCGCCCGGCCGCTGCGACAGCTACGAGCATGCTCAGGGTGAGATCGCGGCGCTAATGAGACAGCTCGGCGTCCGCTCGGAGGTTGGCGCGCCCGTGGTCGTGGATGGAGAGGTGTGGGGAGTGCTGATCGCCGGGACGGATGAGCCCGAGCCGCTCGCCCCCGGTACCGAGTACCGCCTGTCCGAGTTCGCTGAGCTGATCGCCACCGCCGTCTCGAACACTCAGGCACGGCAGGATTTGCGGCGGCTGGTCGATGAGCAGGCGGCGCTGCGACGGATCGCCACTCTCGTGGCCCGCGGCGCGCAGTCCCAGACGGTGTTCGACGCGGTGTGTGAGGAGACCGGCCGTCTGTTCGGCGCGGCCACTGTCAATCTCGTGTACTTCACGCCGGAGGACTTCCATCTGGCGGTTGCCGGTTGGAGCCTGCGCGGCGTGCACGTCCCGGCCGGAACGCTGCTGCCTCTCAAAGGCGAGACGATCGACACCCTGGTCCGGCGCACCGCCGCGCCGGGGCGCTTCGACAGCTACGAGCACGCCACGGGTCAGCTCGCTGCGCTGATCAGGAAGCTCGGGATCCTCTCCGAGGTCGGCGCACCGGTAGTTGTCGATGGAGAGGTGTGGGGGGTGCTGATCGCCGGCACGGATGAGCCCGAGCCACTCGCGCCGGGTACAGAGCAGCGGCTGGCGAGCTTCGCCGAGCTGATTGCGACCGCGGTGTCGAACACGACGGCCCGGTCCGAGCTGATCGCGTCGCGCGCGCGCATCGTCAGCGCCGGCGACGAGCAGCGACGCCGCGTGGTGCGCGATCTCCACGACGGCGCGCAACAACGCCTCGTCCACGGTTTGATCACCTTGCAGCTCGCCCAGAGCGAGGGCGGCGCGACGTCAGAGCTCCGGCGGTTCATCAGCGATGCGCTGGACGACACGCGCCGAGCAATCGAAGAGCTGCGCGAGCTCGCGCATGGCCTACATCCCGCGGTGCTGACCGCGAGGGGTCTGGCCGCGGCAGTGGAAGAGCTCGCCGACCGCGCCCCCGTGCCGGTCCAAATCGACATTCCGGAGCAGCGCTTCCCCGCCGCGGTCGAGTCGGCGGCCTACTTCATCGCAGCCGAGGCCCTGACCAACGTGGCCAAGTACGCCAACGCGTCGAAGGCCGGGATCACCGTGACGGTTTCGGCTGATGCTCTCATGCTGGAGGTCGACGACGATGGCATCGGCGGTGCGGTGGTCAGGCCGGGGAGCGGCCTTTACGGCCTGCTCGACCGCGTGGCTGCGCTCGACGGCACGCTGACCGTCAAGAGTCCACCCGGCGCCGGCACGTGCCTCCGGGCCCAGGTCCCATTGTCCCCGCCGGGAGACCGCGAGCCCGTCGGCTCGGCCGACGTGGCGCACGCGTGATCTGACACGAGTTTGCCGGGGGGCGCCTGCCCGCGCGTTGGCGTGAGGCTGCTTCACGGCCGAGGTGGGGAATTCCCCACATCGCCCATTGGGATGGCACAGCTCGACTGTGGTGATCGCCGTGTGGGAGCACCGGCTGTCGAGATCTAGCGTCAGTGGCGGTCAATTGGAAGCAATCGAAAGGACCGCCATGCTCACCCCGACCGTCACCGAATCGCCCAACCATCTCGAGCCCACCGGCGCGGATCAGGTCACCGACCGCGGGCCGGAGCTATCAAGGGAGCGCCGGACCAGGGAGCTCGATCACCGTCGCGCCGACGGCATCGATGTTCGCCTCCTGTGGAGCCAGCCGGGCGAGCGAGTCCTACTCGCGGTCTCCGACTCCAACACGGGCGATGCGTTTTCGCTCGAAGTGGAGCCGG
>DASUDH010000246.1:0-5207 GCA_036275675.1 Solirubrobacteraceae bacterium
CGACGACCTTGGTGTGCGTCGGCGTCCCGAGTCCCTCGAAGATCCCGAACACTTTTTCGTTGAGGACCAGCCCATGAACGACATTGACCGTCTGCGTCGGGTTGTACGCGTCGTCCTTGACTATCAGATGGATCTTGCGGCCGTAGATCCCGCCCTGGGCGTTCAGGTATTCGAAGAACGCGATAGACGCCGGGGCGATCTCGCTGTAGCCGGGCGCCGCCGGACCGGTCAGCGGCTGGTGGGTGCCGAACGTCACGCTCGTCGAGCTCACGCCGGTCGAGTTGCCTTTCGAGCCGCATCCGCACGCGATCAGCGCAAGCGTCGCGGCGCACACGCAGCCGACGGTCCGGATGGTCGGTTTCCCGCTCATCTCACTTCCTCCTCCTGACGGCTCTGGGTGGCGAAGCACTCCGGTCTGCCGCCGCTTGCTCTCGACCTGCGCCTCCAAAAGCGACACTTGCACTCATGTGACTCCTCATCCAAGTTGATACCCGCAAAGCGGCCAGTCCAAGAGCGCCTTGCAGGCCGCTGGGCCACACCAGCATCGCGAGGATCAGGACCAGGCCGTAGATGGCGAGCGGCAGGTTGTTGGTGACGTTCGTCGAGAACGAGAACGAGTGCGCGACGTCGGTGCTCCAGATCGGCAGCAGCACGAGCAGCGCGGCTCCCCATATGGCGCCGAGGATCGACCCGAGGCCGCCCAGCACGACGCCCGTGAGCAGCGCGAGGGACAGCCCGAGCGTGAAGGCACCGGGTGCCGCGAGCTGCAGCACGAGCGTGAGCAGTCCTCCGGCGAGACCCGCGCATGCGGCGCTGACGACGAACGCGAGCGTCTGCAGGCGCGCGACGCGCAGGCCGCACAACGATGCGGCTATCTCGTCGTCGCGCACCGCCTTCAGCGACCGGCAGACGGCGCTGTGCAGGAGGTTGTAGATCGCGAACAGCACGACCAGGGCTCCCGCGCAGGCGATCCACGCCTCCCAGCGCTCCAGCGAGAACCCCTGACCCAGCCAGGACGGGGGAGTCGGCGGATTGATCACCAGGCCGTTGGCGCCCCCGAACGTGCTCGGGTACTTGCCGGCGAGCGCAGGCAGCCCGACCGCGAACGCAAGCGTCACACCGGCCAGATAGGGGCCGCGCAGACGCGTCGCGGCGGCGCCAACGAGCACGCCGACAGTCGCGCTCGTTCCGACAGCGGCTATCAGCGCTCCCAGCACGGGCCAGTGCTCGTTGCCGATCAAGAGCGCGACGGTGTACGCACCGACGGCCATCAGCGCTCCGTGTCCAAGCGAGATCTGCCCGCTAAGCCCGGTCAGCAGCGTCAGGCCTGCGAGCACCGCGAAGTAGTAGGCGCCGTTTGCGAGCTGCAGGTCGTTGTAGCTCGAGAGCGCCTCGCTTACGAGGAACAGCACAACGGAGGCTATGAGCGCGAGCGTAAGCGAGCGGGTGAGCGTGCGCCGAGGGGTCAGATGAAATGAGCGCATCGTGGGCACGCTCACACCCGACGCTCGCGTGTGCTCGAGAACAGGCCGCCCGGGCGGATCATCAGCACGATCACGAGCAGCACGAGCGCGGCCAAGGTCACAAGCGAGGAACCCTCGTAACCGGACACATAGGAGAGCACGAGGCCGAGCAGCACCCCGCCCACAGCCGCCCCCTCAGGCCGGTCGAGACCGCCGATGATCGCCGCCGTGAAGCCGAACACGAGCAGCGGATCGAACTGGTTGGGCCCGACGAACACGGACGGCGCGATCAGCACACCCGCGAGCGAGCCGACGAGCGCGGCGAGAGCCCACCCGAGCGTGAGCATGCGACCGACGCGCACCCCCAGCATGCGCGCGACCTCCGGCTCGAACGCCGCGGCGCGCATCTGCAGGCCGACCTTGGTTCTCTGAAAGAGCACCCTCAGCGCGAGCGCGGTGGCGATCACGACGAGCACCGTGAAGGTGTCGTTCGGCGCGAACAGCACGCGTGTCCCGCCGATGTCGTAGCCCCTGATCGAGAAGGCCGGCGGAAAGGAGCGCGGCGTGTTGCCCCAGATCATTCCCGCAAGCGCCTCCAACAGGATCAGCAGGCCGAGCGCGACGATCACGGCGTTGAGCGGAGGGCCGCCCTCCACCCTGCGGATCAGGACACGCTCGACGAGCGCTCCGAGCACGAAGCCGCAGGCCAGCGCCGCTGCGAAGCCGAGCCAGTAAGAGCCGCCCGAGTCGATCACGGCCGAAGCGATGAACGTCGTGAACATGAACATCGCGCCCTGGGCGAAGTTGACGATCCGCGTCGCGCGCCAAATCAGCACGAGCGCAAGCGCGACCGCGGCGTACACAGCGCCCGTCGAGATACCGTTGAGCGTCAGGTCGATGAACTTAGTCATGCGCTCAGAGCCCCACGATCACAGCCCCAGGTAGGCCCGCGCCAATCCATCATCTGCGGCGAGCACGCGCGCACCGCCATCCGCGACCACGCGCCCGACGCTCAGCACGACGCCACGGTCGGCGACCGATAGCGCGCTGCGGGCATTCTGCTCGACGAGCAGCACCGCGATGTGGCGCTCCCGCGCGAGTCGGCGCACCAGACGCATGATCTGTGCGCTCACCATCGGAGAGAGACCGAGCGAGGGCTCGTCGAGCAAGAGCGCCCGTGGCCGTGCCATCAGCGCCCGGCCGATCGAGAGCATCTGGCGCTCCCCTCCGGACAGCGAAGCCGCCGACTCCTTGCGTCGCAGCTCGAGCGCGGGAAAGAGCTCATAGACCTCAGCGGTCTTCGCGGCCTCGCGGCCCCTCCACAGGCCGCCCAGCCGCAGATTCTCTTCGACCGAGAGCTCCACGATGACGCCGCGCCCCTCGGGAACGTGCGCAAGCCCGCGTCGTGCGATGTCCTCGACGTGCCGGCCGGCGATGTTCTTGCCGCCCATGAGCACGCGGCCCGCCGTCGCCCGCTCCAGGCCCGAGATCGTTCGGAGGAGCGTCGTCTTGCCCGCGCCGTTGGCGCCCAGCACGGCGGTGACGCTGCCGTGGTCGACCGAGAGCGTCACGCCGTCTATGGCGCGCACAGGCCCATAGTCGGTCGTCAGACCCTCGATCTCGAGAAGCTGCGCCACCTCAACCTCACTCGCCGTTCTCGCGTCCGAGGTAAGCCTCGAGCACCTTCGGGTCGCGACCGACCGTCGCGGGATCCCCCGACGCGATCACACGCCCGAAGTCGAGCACGACCACCCGGTCGCAGACGGACATCACTAGATCCATGCGGTGCTCGACGAGCATCACCGCCATGGACCCCCGCAACCCCTCGATCCGTGCGCCGAGCTCCTCGACCTCGTCGCTGTCCAGACCGCCGGCCGGCTCGTCGAGCAAGAGCAGCTCAGGCTCTACGACGAGTGCGCGTGCGAGCGCGACGCGCTTCTGCATCGGGTAGGAAAGCGTGCCGGGCATCCGCTCCGTGAGGTGCTCGCATTCCAGCTCGCGCAGTACGTCGAGCGAGCGCTCGCGGAGCATGTGCTCGTCCCGATCGGCGCGCGGCAGGGCCAGCAGCGCGCTGAAAACGCCGATGCGGCTGAATCGCTGAGCGCCCGCCATCACGTTTTCGAGCACGTTCAAGCCTGGGAACAGCCCGACCCCCTGGAGCGTGCGCGCAATGCCGAGCTCGGCCAGCCGATCGGTCCGCGTCCCGGTGAAGGGCATGCCCTTCCACTGAAGCGTGCCTGCCTGGGGGCGCACGAAGCCGCAGATCACGTTGAACAGCGTCGTCTTGCCGGCACCGTTCGGGCCGATGACGCCGAGCACCTCGCCGCTTGCGATGCTCACCGACGCACCGTCCAGCGCGGTGAGGCCGCCGAAGCGCACCGTCAGATCGCGCGCGGCGAACGCCGCCGGCGATCCGAAGCGCGGCTGTTGTGACATCGCATACCGAAGCTACCCTCGAGCAGCTGTCTGCAAGCCGGCCGGGACTCTGGCGTGCCCGCAGGTCGGCACCCTGGCGATGGGCGACCGTCCAAGCCCAGCGACACTTCCCGAGAACACATATACGCTACAATGTAGCCCTATGGCTACGGAGGTTCCGCAGCGTCAACTGCGCAACAACACCGCAAGCCTGCTGCGCCGCGTCGAAGCAGGCGAGCACCTGCGCATAACTGTCCACGGGCACCCGGTCGCCGAGCTCGTGCCCATCGATCGCACCCATCCCTTCGCGCCCTTCGACGAGCTCGTCAGCGAGTTCCGCGGCACGATGCTCCCCGACGACCACCTCGACGACGAGCTCCGTGAACTCGATGAGGTCCCTCGGGACCCGTTCGTGTGAAGCGAGCCCTGCTCGACACCTCATTCGTCATCGCCCTCGCGCGCGGCGAAAACCTTCCGCTCGAAGACCCTCCAGAGGAAGCCGCCATCTCCGCCGTGACGCTCTGCGGCCTACACCACGGCGTGCTGATCGCCACCGACAAGCAACGCCCAGGCCGACTCGCCACCCTCATCCTCGCCGAAAGACGATTCGACGCCCTACCCATCGACGCCCACATCGCACCTCACTACAGCCGACTCGTAGCCGACACCAGACGCAACCACAACAAGAAGCTCTCCACCGCAGACGCGCTCATCGCCGCAACCGCAGCCGCCCACAAACTCCCACTCATCACACGCGACCACGACTTTGCAGACATCGACGACATCGACACCGTCATCGTCTGAGTTCTCAAAGAGGGGATTCGTCTTCGTAGGACTTCGCCGCCGCGGCTAGGTACTCGGGCGCGACGCCGTCGATGACCTCGATCTCGGCATCCCCCCGCGCCAGCAGGGATCGGGCCGGCCTCGGGGTGTCGATGGTCAGCGCCACCCGCGGCCGGGCGCGGAGCGCTGCGACCTTCGGTGCGGTCGGGTGGGTGCAGACCACCACTGCCTCCCCGGTCCAGAGAAAGCGATCGGGATCACCCTGGGCGTGCCGTCGGTGCCGTTGTAGGCGAGACGGGCGACCGTCGCCGAGCGCAGCATCTCCTCGCCCGCCGCCAACTCCGCCGCCAGCTTCTCGCGCTCCAACGTCTTCATTGCTGCCTCCTTGTAGGGGTAGAAGGCGCTCTGGCCGAGCAGCACATCGCTGACCGGATCGCCGTCGGCCCATGCCCGCGAGCTGACCGTGGCGCAGTACCACGCGAGGACAAGGAGCATTGTCAAGGCGGTGCGGAACGTCGCCTCGATGAGCATGGATGTCGCCGTCGG
>DASUDH010000247.1:0-3695 GCA_036275675.1 Solirubrobacteraceae bacterium
TGGCCTGCCCCGCGCGGGCCGGCACATGAGCGTGGCGGCCCAACCTCCAAATCCGAACATCTGTTCGCTCTCGTATGATGTGGGATAGATGCCCTCGAGCAACCAGATCGTCGTCTCCGGCGCGCGCGAGCACAATCTCAAAGACATCTCCCTGACCCTCCCGCGGGATGCGCTCGTCGTCATAACGGGCCTCTCGGGCTCGGGCAAGTCGAGCCTCGCGTTCGACACGATCTACGCGGAGGGGCAGCGGCGCTACGTGGAGTCGCTCTCGGCGTACGCGCGGCAGTTCCTGGGGCAGATGGACAAGCCCGACGTGGACTCGATCGAGGGGCTCTCGCCGGCGATCTCGATCGACCAGAAGACGACGTCGCGCAACCCGCGCTCGACCGTCGGCACCGTGACCGAGATCTACGACTACCTGCGCCTGTTGTGGGCGCGCGTCGGCAAGCCTCACTGCTCGACTTGCGGGCGTCCGATCACAGGCCAGTCGGCCGAGCAGATCATCGACCAGACGATGGAGCTGGCGGAGGGGACGCGCTTCATGGTGCTCGCGCCGGTGGTGCGCGGGCGCAAGGGCGAGTACGGCAAGCTGCTGGAGGAGATGCGCGCGGACGGCTTCGCGCGCGTGAAGATCGACGGCCGCGTGCGGATGCTCGAGGAGTCGATCGTGCTCGACAAGCGCTACAAGCACGACATCTCAATCGTGGTGGACCGCCTGGCGATGCGCCACGACATCCGCAAGCGGCTCGCCGACTCGATCGAGACGGCGGTCGGTCTGGCCGACGGCCTCGTCGAGGTCGAGATCGTCGCGGGCTCAGGTGGCGGGGAAGATGGGGGGGATGGTGGGGGCGTTCTGGATGGGAGTCCCGATCGTCCGCATTCGTCAGGCGCCCTGGGAGTGAGGGCGCCGTCCCCTCAGATCGTCCCTGGCGAGAAGCCCCAGCCGGGCTCGGTGTTCACGTTCTCCGAGAAGTTCGCCTGCCCCGAGCACGGACCGTCGCTCGTGGAGCTCGAGCCACGGATCTTCTCGTTCAACTCGCCTCACGGAGCGTGCGAGCGCTGCACGGGGCTCGGATCGCAGATGGTGATCGACCCGGAGCTCGTGGTGCCCGATCCGAGCCTCTCGATCGGCGAGGGGGCGATCGCGCCGTGGACGAACAGCGTCTCCAACTACTACGAGCAGGTGACCGAGGCGATCGCCAAGCGCTACCGGGTCGATCTGGGCGCGCCCTGGGAAGGGCTGCCCCAAGAGCACCGTGACCTGTTCCTGTTCGGCACCAATGGCGAGCCGCTGCAGATCACCTACCGCAACCGCTACGGTCGCAGCCGCTCTTACGGAACCCGCTTCGAGGGCGTGGTGGCTAACCTCCAGCGCCGCTATCGCGAGACCGACTCGGAGTGGACGAGGGAGAAGATCGAGGAGTTCATGTCGTTGCGGGCGTGCCCCGAGTGCGGCGGCGCCCGCCTGCGCCCCGAGTCACGGGCGGTGCTCGTCGCGGGCACCCGCATCGAGGACTTCTGCGCGCTGTCGGCGCGCAGGGCGCTCGCATGGCTCGGAGAGGTGGAGCTGTCGGAGACCGACCGTCACGTCGCGAGGCTGATCCTGCGTGAGATCTCCGAGCGGCTGCAGTTCCTGGAGAACGTCGGGATCGGCTACCTGTCGATGGACCGGGCCGCATCCACGCTGTCCGGGGGCGAGGCGCAACGGATCCGGTTGGCGACACAGATCGGCTCCTCGCTCGTCGGGGTGCTGTACATCCTCGACGAGCCCTCGATCGGCCTGCATCAGCGCGACAACGCGAAGCTGATCTCTACGCTCGAGCGCCTGCGCGATCTCGGCAACACGGTGGTCGTGGTCGAGCACGACGAGCAGACGATGCGCAGCGCCGACCATCTCGTCGATCTCGGCCCCGGAGCGGGCGAGCACGGTGGCTGGATAGTCGCCCAGGGAACCGCGGCCAAGGTCGAGCGGGTGAAGGAGTCGCTCACCGGACAGTTCCTCGCGGGCACGAGAACGATTGGGATCCCCGTGCGACGCCGCACACCCATCGGCTATGTCGAGATCGTCGGAGCAAGCCAGCACAACCTGCGCGACATCGACGTGCACGTGCCGCTCGGGACGCTCACGTGCGTGACGGGCGTGTCGGGGTCAGGCAAGTCGACGCTCGTCAACGAAGTGCTGTTCAAGGCGGTGTCCAACCGCCTGCACCGTGCCCGCCAGCGACCAGGCGCACACCGGGCGATACACGGTCTCGAGCAACTCGACAAGATCATCGCGGTCGACCAGTCGCCGATCGGGCGCACCCCGCGCTCGAACCCCGCCACCTATACGGGCCTGTTCGACGTGATCAGGGACCTGTTCTCAAAGACCCAGGAGGCGCGAGCGCGCGGATACAAGCCCGGGCGCTTCTCGTTCAACGTGAAGGGCGGCCGCTGCGAGGTGTGCCGGGGAGACGGCCAGATCAAGATCGAGATGCACTTCCTTCCGGACGTGTATGTCCCGTGTGAGCAGTGCCACGGCAAGCGCTACAACCGCGAGACGCTCGAGGTGCGCTTCAAGGGCAGGAGCATCGCCGACGTGCTCGACATGCCGGTCGAGGAGGCGCTGCGCTTCTTCGAGCACATCCCGAAGATCCGCCGGCGCCTCGAGACGCTCGACGCCGTCGGGCTCGGCTACATCCGGCTTGGGCAGCCGGCTACCACGCTATCGGGCGGGGAGGCCCAGCGCGTGAAGCTCGCCACCGAGCTCTCGAAGATCGCCACCGGGCGCACGCTCTACATCCTCGACGAGCCCACAACGGGCCTTCACTTCGCCGACGTGCAGCGCCTGCTCGAGGTGCTCCAGCGACTCGTCGACGCCGGCAACAGCGTTGTCGTGATCGAGCACAACATCGACGTCATCAAGTGCGCCGATCGCCTGATCGACTTGGGACCGGAGGGTGGGGAGGAGGGAGGCATTGTGATCGCCGCCGGCACTCCCGAGGAGGTGATGGATGAGCCGGCCTCCCATACGGGCCGCTTCTTGGCCGAGGTTCTTCCCGCCCGCTCAGCACAGGGTGGCGCTTCGCGGGCGGGCGCCGCCGGGCGGCGAGGAGGGCGTTCGAAGATAGCCGCTTGATCGAGACCTGAAAAGACGCGATCCTCAGGCGCGCTCGGCGGCGAACGAAGCCCCGCGGATACCCGGTCCGCGCACGAAGTGCCACCGCCACGGACCGAGCCGGACATAGCCTGCGATGCCGGCACGGCGGTAGTCGAGCATGACCGGCGCGTTGAGAGCAGCCTTGTTCTCGGGCAGCACGAAGGCGACCCCGCGCGAGTATCCGTTGCCTTGAAGCTCTTTGGCGGCCACGACGGCGCGGACGAGCGCCAGGCCGCGGCCACGCATCTGCGGCACCGTCCAAGCGTCGTAGAAGTAGACGGCGTCGGGTGGCAGCTCGAGCCGGCGATCGAGGTTCTCGATCCAGACGGATCCTGGCTGGGCCCAGACGTTGCCAACGATCTTGCCCTCCCACCACGAGGCGAGGCAGACGTGACCGCTCGCGAGTCGCTTGTAGATGTCGTCTGGTTCGGTGTCGCGATAGGCGACATACGCCGGGACGTCCTCGGGGCTCAGTCGGCGCATCGTCGCGGGCAGTTCGGGCGTGGGCTTGGCTGCCACCGCGGCGAGGTCGTATTCGAACAGGACAACATGGCGG
>DASUDH010000248.1:0-3521 GCA_036275675.1 Solirubrobacteraceae bacterium
GCCTGCCCATGCGCGTGGCCGGCGTCATCAAGCCGCGCACGCTGCACTGGTTTGAGAGCGCCTTCATGGGCGAGCGGCATGAATTCGCGCTGTCGTTCAACGAGGTGCGCGACCGGCCGGTGTTCCCGATGTACGCCGAGCACCGCGACCGCGCGATCCGCCTGGCCGAGGCGCCCGCCGAGCTGGTGGCGCACTTCACGGACGCCGAGCACCTGCGCATCGAGCAGGTGTATCCGCCGACGAGCATGCGCCGGATGAGCCAAACGCTCGAGAGCACGGAAGTAGTCTCGCTCTTCATGGGCTCGGCCGAGGGCATCGTGCCTCAAAATCTGACCGTCCAGTTCGGGTACTTCTCACGGCTCCAGGGGGTGATGATCGTACTGATCCCGCTCCTGCTGCTGGCCGCGGGCCCGGCGCTCGGTCCTGCGATCGGCCGCGCCATGCCGGGGCTGCTGGCGCGGGTGCGGGCGCGGCTGCACCTGGGCGCGTCGGGAGCGCCCCCGCGGATGCACGGCGTGGTGCTCGCGCCGGAGACGCTGGAGCGGATCGTGCCGGGCAGGACGACGCGCGAGGAGGTCCTGCGTGTCTGCGGCCGCGAGATCGAGGAGGAACAGCGGCTCGACGAGCCGGACCGCCGCGTCCTCGTCTACCGCGGGTGGCGTGCAGTGCCCGTGACGCGCCGGCGCATGAAGTGGGTCGCCACGGTCGAGGCGTGGGAGGTGATCGTTCAGGAGGCGCGGATCGAGATCGAGCGCGACGTCGTGAAGGACGTGCAGGTGCGTATCCGGCGGAGCCGTCGTCCCAGTCCCGAGCCGCCCGCGTAGGCCGGGAGCGACTCCCCGTCCGCCCCGCTCCGCCTTGACCCCGCCGGCCCCGAGGGACTACACTCGCGAAACGTTCCGTGTCGACGCTATGCCTATTGCGCCCGAGCAGGAGGCCGTGAGGTGACGTGTCCGCGCTGCCAGGCCGCTAGCCGTGAAGGCGCCCGGTTCTGCGAGCAGTGCGGGGCGCGCCTCGCGCGCGCGTGTTCGAGCTGCGGCGCCGAGGTGGTGGCCGAGGCGCGCTTCTGCGGCGGCTGCGGTGCGGCGCTGACCGCGACGCCCGCCGCGACGGGGCGGTTCGGCGACCCGCAGACGTACACGCCCAAGCACCTCGCCGACAAGATCCTCACGGCGCGCGCCCAGCTCGAGGGCGAGCGCAAGCTCGTCACCGTGCTCTTCGCCGATGTCAAGGGCTCCATGGAGCTCCTGGCCGATCGCGACCCGGAAGAGGCGCGAAAGATTCTCGATCCCGTGCTCGAGCGGATGATGGAGGCGATCCACCGCTACGAGGGCACGGTCAACCAGGTCATGGGCGATGGGATCATGGCGCTCTTCGGCGCGCCGGTCGCCCACGAGGACCATGCGGTACGCGCCTGCCACGCGGCGCTGCGCATGCAGGAGACGGTCGGCTGGTACGCCGACGAGCTGCGCCGGAGCCAGGGGATCGACGTGCAGATTCGCGTTGGACTCAACTCGGGCGAGGTCGTGGTCCGCGCGATCGACAGCGACCTGCACATGGACTACTCCGCCATCGGCCAGACGACGCATCTTGCGGCGCGGATGGAGCAGCTCGCGAGGCCGGGCACGGCGCTGATGACCAAGGACACGCTGCGCCTGGCCGAGGGGTATATCGAAGTCAAGCCGTTGGGGCCGGTGCCGGTGCGGGGCCTGGCCGAGACGGTGGAAATCTTCGAGATCGTCCGCGCGGGCGCCGTTCGCTCGCGCCTTCAGGCGGCGGCCGCGCGCGGGCTCACGCCGTTCGTGGGGCGCGACGCCGAGCTCGGGCGGCTGCGCGAGACGCTCGAGAAGGCGCGGGCGGGACAGGGGCAGCTCGTGGCCATCTCCGGCGAGCCCGGTGTGGGCAAGTCGCGCCTCTTCTGGGAGTTCACGCACTCGCACCGCACGCACGGCTGGCTCATCCTCGAGAGCTCGCCCGTGTCGTACGGGCGAATGACGTCGTACCTGCCCGTCAGCGATCTCCTCAAGACGTACTTCGGCATCCAGGACCAGGACGACGCCCGGCGCATCCGCGAGAAGGTCACGGGCAAGATCCTCACGCTGGACGACAGCCTGCGCGCCACCATCGCTGTCTTCCTCTCGCTCCTCGACGTGACCACTGACGACGTCGAGCTCGAGGCCGATCCGCGCGAGCGCCGCCGGCGAACGCTCGACGCCCTGAAGCGCCTGCTGCTGCGCGAGAGCCAGGTGCAGCCGCTCCTCCTGATCTTCGAAAACCTCCACTGGCTGGACGGCGAGACGCAAGCCTTCCTCGACAGCCTGGTCGACAGCTTGCCTGCGGCGCGCATTCTGCTCATGGTCAACTACCGGCCGGAGTACACGCACGGGTGGGGCAGCAAGAGCTACTACACGCAGTTCCGCATCGATCCGCTCCAGCCGGAGAGTGCCGACGAGCTCCTCCAGGCCATTCTGGGCAACGACGCGGCGCTGGCTCCGCTCAAGCAACTGCTTGTCTCGCAGACGGAGGGCAACCCGTTCTTCCTCGAGGAGTGCGTCCAGTCCCTGGTGGAGACGGGTGCGCTCGCGGGCGATCGCGGCCAGTATCGACTGGCGAAGGCCGTCGAGACCCTGCAGATGCCGCCCACCGTCCAGGCGGTGCTGGCTTCCCGCATCGACAGGCTCGACCCGGAGGACAAGCGCTTGCTGCAGGCGGCGTCCGTCATCGGCAAAGATGTGCCCTTCGCGCTCCTCGACGCCATCGCCGAGCTGTCCGAGGAGGCGCTGCGCACCGGCCTCCTGCGGCTGCAGTCGGCCGAGTTCATCTACGAGACCACGCTGTTCCCGGCGCTCGAGTACACCTTCAAGCACGCGCTGACCCACGATGTCGCCTACGGCAGCCTGGTCACGGGGCGGCGTCGGGCCCTGCACGCGCGCGTGGTGGATGCGCTCGAGCGTCTCTACGTCGACCGCCTGGGCGAGCACGCCGAGCGCCTGGCGCACCACGCTGTCCGCGGAGAGGTGTGGGGGAAGGCGATCGGCTACCTCCGCCAGGCCGGGGCGAAGGCCACCGCGCGAGCCGGCAACCAGGAAGCCGTCGCGCTGCTCGAGCAGGCGCTTCAGGCGCTCACCCACCTGCCCGAAGGGCGGGCCAAGCTCGAGCAGGCCATCGACATCCGGCTCGAGCTGCGACCGCCGCTCCTCCAACTGGGACGGCTGCGCGAGGTCCTCCAGCTCTCCAAGGAGGCCGAGCAGCTCGGCGCTGAGCTGGGCGACGAGTCGCGCCTGGCGCGCGTGTACAGCTACCTCGTCAACTATCACTACCTCACTGGCGAGCCCGACCTCGCCATCGACTACGGCGAGCGCTGCCTGCGGATCGCCGACGCGACCCAGGATGTGGCGCTGCAGGCTCTGGCCCGGGGCTACCTCGGCCTCTCGTGCCACGCACAGGGGCAGTATCGCCGCGCGGAGCAGATCCTGCGGGAGAACGTGGCCGCGCTGGCGCAGGTGAGCGGGACCGCCGCC